>PXDI01000295.1 GCA_003565095.1 PVC group bacterium
CTGACAAACCATCCGCGTCGCGTACGGGTGACGGCGCCTTAAGCGAATCCGGCACAAACGACTGACCAGCCACCACCCGCGCCAGCCTTTTGCCGTCGCGGTAGAGCCGGAATTCATAAAAGTCGGTCAGGATAACATTGGGGAAAGTGTGCAGATAGCGCTTAAGCTGGGCGGAGGTTTCCACCTGATCAAGATTGACGCCGGGCTTCTTGGCCTCGATATAGCCGGTGATGCGCGCCCGTCCGTCCCAGATGCGGAAGTCGGGATTCCCGGCTTCGGTCTGCTTCGGCAGAGTCGTCACATGCAGACCTGAGCGCTCCTGGGCGTCCGCCAGCGCCATAACCAGATCGGACAGCGGCCCATAGAAACTTTCCTCACGCGCATCGCCATGCTTGCCGGCATTGAACAACGCGCTGAAATATTGGGTAACGGCAGTCATGCGTACATATTCACGAATTACCTCACCGCTGGCAAGCAGATTCACTCCGGCATAATTTGTGTATTGCAGTGATCTGTGCTTAAACTGGTTGCAATCATTGCGCCAGAGCGCTAGGTTTACTAATCATCGTCTATAAAAAGGAAAGGAATCAAAGATGAAACGGAAAATCACCTTCCTGGCAGTAATTGGTATTATCACATGTCTCGGCTATGCCGCGGCAACCGAAGTAGCAACTCCAACCCCGGAAACAACGGAGCATCCGGGCATTGAGAATGCACCGTCATCTTCACCATTAACCTATCCCGATGCCGAAGGGTTTGCCGCACGCTCACGGATTGTGCTGGAAGGCGTTGCCGATAACAACCTGAACACCTGGCGGCGCGGTTATTTCACCGGCGGCGATCCGGGCAAGTACCTGCCGGGGCACGCCATGGCAAAACTGCTGCTGGGACATGATGATCCCGATATCGTTAAATTGTACAATGACAACCGCTCGGTGCGTGAACATTATCACTTTGCGGCCATGAACTGGGGACGCTTTCTACCGCTGTATGGCGACAAAATCCTTACCGAAGAAAAACGTGCTGAGCTGGCACAACGTGCCGGAAATTATGACGCCTACATGCAAGGCGGCGGCACGGAAAACCATGTAACCCAGTGGCGCTGCGCCGCTAATGTGCTGCCGCATTATCTTGAAGGCGGAAGACTGGCAAAGCGGGATAAAGACCGTGCACTGCGCGAAGCCAAAGCATGGCTGCGTAACTACATCAAGGGAATCTATGCCGCGGGCAACGGGGAATGGGATTCAAGCACCTATATTATGTTCACAGTCAACGGGCTGCTGAATATTTATGATTTTTCGCCGGATGAAGAAACCCGGCTGATTGCGCGCGCGGGGCTTGATTGGTTTGCCACCGCTTACGGACTGAAATACCGCGACGGGGTCTTCACCGCCCCCAATCAGCGCGGGTTTGTGCCGGCCGCGCATCGCTCCATCACCGACGAAACCGGCTTTGTCTGGTGGGGATCAAACGCGGAAATCACTGCGGCCGATACGCGCGGCTGGCGCTATACGATTGCGCCCATCACCTCGGGATGGCGCCCGAATGCCGTACTGCACAATCTAGCCACCAAGAATCTTCCCAAATTAGATGAAGCTCCGGTTGAATTCCGCAACAGCAAGCCGAATTACTGGGGCACAACCGGCTCCCCATCCCCCAGCCGGATGCACGAAACCGTCTTCCTGAGCAAATCTTTCACGATCGGCACGCTCTGGAACGGTCATGGCTCACAAATCACCCGCTTTATGATTGCCGCGGAATCGCCCGCGGGCGGAGTGGTTGTCACCGGCGGCAACCCGCGCCGCAGTGACCACACCGGCAAAAAAACCGGCATCGGTTTTCAGGACGGCAACAGCCGCTATACCCAGTTCGCGGCATCGTATAATACAGTCATCAGCATGTCGCTGGCACCGGAAGATGATACAGACGCGCATTTTTCATTCGTGAGCCTGCCGGAAGATACAACCCCGGACGAAATCGCCGGCTGGCATACATTCCCGCTGGGTAATGCAATGGTGGCAGTCTATCCGCTGGGCGGTGCGGCGGAAATCAGCGAAACCCCCGCCGACCGGCGCGGCAACACCACCCCGATTATCAAAATCCCCGGAATGCGCAGTGGATTCGTGATCAAGGCATTTGAAAAGGATGCAGACCTGGCCGCCGTACTCGCACAGGAAACGGTCACTGCGGATGAATTCGCGGAGAATATGAAAGTAACGGCCGTCACCGCGGGCAGCGAAATGACGATGCAGTTTGATCCGGACCCGGAAAACGACCGCCACGCCAACCGCACCGCTAAAGTCACGATCGACGGCACGGAACTTGAATTCGGCAACTGGCCGGTATATGACGGCCCGTTTATTCAACAGGCTGACGGCATTCTGGCGGTAAATGACGGCACCCGCGGCTTTGTTGTTGATTTCACCGGCGATCTTCCGGTCTACAGCGAATGGGAATAGTGCTTCCGCTATAGCATCAGCAGCAGACTCAGCGCCATGACCAGCATGCCGAGCAGCAGACCGATCAGGCTGTCATGGCCCTTGCCGTAGGCGCGGCTGGTTGGCAGCAGTTCATCAAGACTGATGTACACCATGATGCCGGCCACGCCCGCAAACATAATCCCCATGATGTTTTCCGGCAGCGCGCCGTCATCACCGCCCCAAAACATGCGCAGTATGGCATAGCCCACAATCGCCCCGAGCGGCTCGGCCAATCCGCTGAGCACGGAATATTTGAAAGCCTTCATCCGGTCACCTGTGGCATAATAGATCGGCACCGACACACTGATCCCTTCAGGAATATTATGCAGCGCAATAGCAATACCGATAACAATGCCGATGGCGGGATCGTGCAAAACCGCCAGAAAAGTTGCCAGACCTTCGGGGAAATTATGGATGGCGATGGCCAGCGCAGTAAACACCCCCATACGCAATAAATGTTTATGCCCCGGGGCACCCGGTGCTTCCGCGGCTTCAGCACGCGCTTCCAGCACCTCCGGCGGCTGCGGAGCGGAAGGATCATGCAATGGCAGGGTTTCCTTCTCAGAATGAATCATATGCGGATTGCTGGCCGACGGTATCAGCAGATCGATCAATCCAATCACAGCAATCCCGCCAAAGAAAGCCAGCGCTGTAGCCCAATGGCCGCCTTTTTCGCCATAGACACCTTCCAGTGACTCCAGTGCTTCCGGCATGATTTCCAAGAAAGAGACATACAGCATCACTCCCGCCGAGAAACCGGTGGCAATCGACAAAAACCGGAAATTGGTCCGTTTGGCAAAAAATGCAATGGCACTTCCCAGACCGGTTGCCAGCCCCGCCAGCAACGTAACCCCGAAAGCCAGCAGTATGTTGTTCATTTCAGAACCATGATTGTAATTAACTATTCAGCATCCGGCCGGTCGGTCCGGAAAGGCACCGCCGGCAATCCCGCGGAATTATAAAGATTGCAACCTGCGGGGTTATCCGCCCAGGCGTAGCGCAAATGCACCGGACGCGGAACATCCGGAATGCCCGCAACAACCCGCTCGCCATCTATTCTTGCGTTAGCATTCACAAAAACCCCGTCTTCACCGGCCACCGCAAAACCGCGCAGCGTCCCGTCGCGAGCAACCAAACCATCAGCCACATGCCGGAAGGTAACAACAATCTCCCCTTCACGGACTTCATGGTTCTGATATACCGGGCCGGAGTAAACGATATTCTCACCATAAACAACGTGTCTTGCGGCCAAAGCCAGCCGCCGCCCGACATCCTGTTTATTGCCGGGATGTATAACCTCCGCCTCGCCGATATCAATGGCCACCGCCATGGCGGTATTGGTCAGCGCCAGTGCCATGGCCTGCGCTTCACGCAACTCCGCCCAGTCGCTCTCGCCCGGCTGCTCAACCGGATGACGGTAGTTGGCAAGCTGAACCCAGATAAACGGTAGAGCGGAATCATCCCAGTGACTGCGCCAGTCATTGATCAATGCCGGAAACAGCCTGCGGTATTCCGCGGCCCGCCCCACGTTGGATTCGCCCTGATACCAGAGCACCCCGCACACCGGAAGACCGGCCAGCGGATTAATCATGCCATTGAACAATAGTGCCGGACTGCGGGAATATGCGGCAGGATCGCGCGGACGGATCTCCTTGCGCGGATGCTCTGCCGGATCGCTATAAACACCGACCTTGCTGCGCCACTCACCGGCAAGCGGAATGGAAAGTTCGTCATTGTCCGCAACACTCAAGCGCAACTGCTCAGGCTGCCCGACAAATCCGCCGGTTGTCCCGAAATCGTAAACGCGCACGGCAATCACATTCCGGCCGGACTGCACAATGTCGGCAGACACCCGGTATATCCGCGGCATTTTCCAGTGATTCTCCGTCTCCCGGCCGGTACGCCCGATCACATGACCATTGAAATAGGTAATGTCTTCATCATCAATCCCCCCCATACTCAGCAGCAAATCCTGTCCGGTCATATCATCCGGCAGATCAATGGCTCTGCGCACCCATTTTATCGTGCGGGCGCGGCCGTGGCGCGTGCCGCGCCAGATCTGCGGCAGATCGATTTCACGCCAGGTGTTATCGTCAAAATCCACAGCGCTCCATCCGTCAGTCATCCCGGGATCCAACAGGTCCTGCCGTTCATACCACGCCTCAAACGCGCGCTGATATTCGCGCTGGATGCGTTCCTCGCGCCGCTCATAGCGCCGTAAATCACGCGGATAACTGCGCAGGGCCATATCAAACTCCTCGACCATATGCTGCAAGCCCGGAGCTGCGGCAAGTGCTTTGCGGCTGGTCCAGGCCTCAGCGGGCGTTCCACCCCAGGTGGCATCAACAATGCCGATTGCCACATCTTTTTCGGCATGCAGCTCTCTGGCAAAGAAGAACGCAACTCCGGACATATCGCCGGCAGTATCCGGTGAAACAACCTGCCAGTCGGCAGATGAAATATCCGCAAGCGGTTCTGTCGACATTCGCCGCGCCACTCTGCGGTAGCGAATCCCCGGCAGGTCAGCGGCGGCAATTTCTTCGACTGCATTCATGGCGCGTTTCAACGGCCATTCCATGTTGCTTTGGCCGCTGCAGATAAAAACATCACCAACCATCACATTGGTGAAAGTAATCAGGCTGCGCACATCACTCACCAACACATCCACCGGGCCCATTGCCGGCAGCGCTTCCAGCGTCACCGCCCAGTTGCCGTCGGGACCGGTTATCGCGGCACTGCCGGATTCCCCCACCCTGACAATAACCGGGCGCTCCGGTTCGGCTGTCCCATTGAAAACCAGTGGCACACCACGCTGAAGGACCATGTTGCTGCCGAAGACCGCCCTGACAGTCAACGGCGGCTTTTCTTCCTCATGCGTAATTTGTGCTGTTCGTTGCGTTGCGCAACCGGCGGCAAAACACAGCGCCAGGCATGCAAAAGCGGCGGTGGTGACTTCTTTCAATCGTATGAACCTCATATCAGACCTCTTTGAGTTGCATATGGTAAATCTAAAAATACGCCAATCAGGATGTTATTTATAGCGGGAAAAAGCACCCGATGCAAGATTATACCCGGCAACCACAATCATTAGCCACGGTTGTGCGTCTCTCGTTTGTAACTGACTGACGGGGAGTTGGGAAAATATCCAATATCCAACTATTCTTTGCAAAAGCGTCGCAGGGCAGGCAAGGAATTTCAATCCGAACAAGGTGAATTTTTCTGTAAAGAACCACATTTTGTCTGTCCCTTGCGGCCCGACCACAGATAAGGACAGCTTATTCCCCGCAGCCATCGCTGCTCACAGCTTTAACTCGAAAGCCGCCACAGTTAACAGTATTATAAATACCGTAATTCAGATCGTACTGACAATCAAAAGAGCCTTGGATTGGTGAGGTAGAGAATAATGGTCATTGCAGGATTTGCGGCAGTAACGGTTGGCTTGGCGGGCTTGATTGCACAAATAATCCTTTTGCGCGAATTGCTGATCGTCTTTTCGGGTAACGAACTCTCGATCGGAATTATCCTAGCCAACTGGCTGGTACTGGAGGCCCTCGGCTGCATATTCTCCGGCCGGTGGCAAAAGACAATCACAGGCGCCGTTAACGCCTTCGGCACCCTCACTCTGTTTTTTTCAACTTCCCTCGTGGCTGCCGTTTTTATCACACGGATGCTTAGACCGCTCCTTGGCATTGCTATTGGAGAACCGATTGGTATGCTGCCGATTCTATACGGATCCTTTTTGATTCTCCTGCCGGTCAGCATCTCTCACGGAGCCATGTTCCCGGTGTTGTGTCACCTGTTCAGCCATTTTACACCACGGCGTGGCTCTCCCATAGGGATGGCGTATGTCTTTGAAACGATTGGCTGCCTGCTCGGAGGGATGCTTCTCACATTTCTGCTGCTCCCCAAAGTACCTTTTTTTCAGACGACACTCGCCGTTGCACTCCTGCATGCGATAGCCGCAATAGTCCTGCTGTGTGCCGCACCCAGGATCTCGCAAGGCAACAATGCCGCAAACCGCCTGCTGTTGGGAATGCTTATCTTGTTGGCCCTGACTTCCGGTTTTTCACTCGTTGGCCCCGGCGCAAAATCTTTGCATCAACGTTCACTCGCACATCAATGGAAGAATTACCAGATATTACACTACGAGAACTCTCTCTACGGCAACCTTTGTGTGGTGACAACGGAAGGCCAGTATCTGTTTTTCACGGATGGAGATCCAAGCCTGATACTGCCTTTTCCGGATCTTGTGCAGGTCGAAACGTTTGTACATCTGGCCGCGCTGTCACACCCAAACCCGCGGGATATACTGGTGCTCTCGGGAGGCGCTGGAGGCGTTTTACAAGAGCTGCTCAGTTATGATTCCGTTGCAAGGATCGATTATGCCGAACGCAACCCTGTTTTGATTGAGCTGCTCGAACAGCTTGCGACACAGGCGGCGACCGGCGAACTCGGGGATCCACGTGTACATACGCATGTTGAGGATGGACGCCGCTTCCTTGCAACCGCTACTCAAAAATACGACATCATCCTGGTCGGGTTGACGGACCCGTCGGATCTGCAATCGAACCGTCTTTTTACAAGGGAGTTCTTTGAATTGGCCAAGACCAGGCTGCACAATGACGGCATCCTCGTGACAGGGCTGACCGGCTCGATGACACTCATGAACGATGAACTGCGCATGCTGAATGCCTGTATCTATAAAAGCCTCCAAAGTGTATTCCCGCACGTGCGGGCTTTACCGGGAGAAGGTATCAACCTGTTTCTGTCGTCCCGCTCGGAAAGCGTTGTGCAGTTCGATAATGCCCATATGGACAACCGCCTCAACGAACTCGACCCCGCTCTTGCAGCCGCGATTCCATGGCACATCGAACAACGCCTGCATCCCGGTTGGCGGGAATGGTTCGATGACTTTGTCGGCGACCGGACGCCCGGACTGAACCGTGACTTCAAACCACTGGGCGTGTTTTATAGCCTGGCACATTGGAATGCCATTTTTACGCCGCGGTTGCGCCCCGTTCTGCAAAGTGCGCAAATGCTGAGTCTGCGACCTTTTCTTATGATTTTTGCTGTGGGGTTGATCTGTATCGTACTCTTGCGTGTGCGCACAAGCACGCCGCGCGCAGCGCTCGGCTATTGTGTTGGGACATCCGGCTTCTCGGGCATGCTTGCGGATCTGGCACTGATCTATGCGTTCCAGTCACTTTACGGCTATGTAGCAACCTGGATTGCATTACTGACCGCTGTTTTTATGGCAGGGGCCGCCTGCGGTGCGCTGACAGCACTGATGTGGCTGCGACAGGCGAAACCGGCCGGCAAAGCACTGCTGGTAACCGAAGGCGGGTTAATGATGTTGATGGCGGCTTTGGCATGGGCTTTTGCGGCGGAAACACCGCTGCTGGCGGCGGTCCCAACTATGTGGATGAAAACTATCATTCTTGCGCTATCGGCTGTTAGCGGCTATACCGTCGGCACACAGTTTCCTCTTGCAAATGCGTTATATTCAAAGAATAATACCGATATTGGTCGTACAGCAGGGGTTCTGTACAGTGCAGATCTTCTCGGCGGCTGGTTAGGTGGTGTTTTAGGCGGGGTGCTCCTGCTTCCCGTGCTCGGACTGAAGGAAGCTTGCCTCGTTGTGCTTCTGTTGAAGCTGAGCAGTCTGATCCTGCTCGCACTTAACACAGGAAAAGCCAGGGAAACCGGCATTTGCTGAATTAAACGGACAAAACTGGTTAGTTGCTGGTGAACCGTCTGTCAGGTCTGACAGAACGGGGAGTACGGAAAGGCTAACGAAATGAACGAAAACAGAACTTGCTCCCGGCGTGGTTTTCTTAAATCTTCAGGTGCCTTTGCATTAGGCATGGGAACCGTTCCCTTTATGTCGTCATTGGTCAGCACAGGTATGTCAATGCCTGCGGGATATGGTCTGGATGCGTCATCCAGAACCTTCGAGCCGGCCTATCTGGCACTGCACCGCAGTGGCAAGCTGGCACAACGAGCCGAAGAGGTTTGGAAACTGCTGGCAAACTGTAGTCTTTGCCCGCGAAAATGTGGTATAGATCGCCTGGAGGGCAAAACGGGCTTCTGTCGCGCACCCGGCTCGCAGCTCGTGATATCTTCCTCCCAGGCGCATTTCGGAGAGGAACGACCGCTGGTCGGGCGCAATGGTTCAGGGACAATCTTCCTGACACACTGCAACCTGCGCTGCGTCTTTTGCCAAAACTGGCAAATCAGCCACCTCGGACGCGGGACAGCGCAAACAATAGCAGACATGAGTGACATGATGCTGCAGCTCCAGCGACGCGGCTGCCATAACATCAATTTTGTTACCCCCACCCACTATCTGGCCCATATTCTCAAAGCACTTGAAATTGCTGTGGAAAAGGGACTACGTATCCCGCTGGTATATAATACGAGCGGGTACGAACGCACGGAAATAATCGAGCTGCTCGATGGCATCGTTGATATCTACCTGCCGGATTTTAAATTCTGGGATGCTGATATGGCAGCGCAATATATGGCGGGGGCGAAAGACTACCCGACACTTGCACGCAAAGCGATTAGCGAGATGAACCGCCAAGTGGGCGTCGCGCAAGCGGGAGACGATGGAGTGATGCGCCGCGGGCTGATGATCCGGCATTTAGTAATGCCGAACGATACGGCAGGTTCCGAACAACTGATCGACTGGATCGCTGAAACGCTCCCCAGAGAAACTTTCGTCAATATTATGGCACAGTATTCCCCTGCTTACAAAGCACTTGACCATGCGACAATTGCCCGCCGCGTGACAAGAGAGGAATACCAGAAAGTTGTGGAACACGCACAAGCATCCGGACTGACCAACCTCGATATCCGCGGACAGCGCTGGCTGCGCTAACCCCATGATGTCAGGTTATTACCGGCACGGATTGCGTTAAGAGCATACGGGACCAGGCTGACTGCGTGAGCTAAAACCGCATTCGCAGACCGGAAAAACGTTCCACCCGGCTTTGTACCGCCTGCTTGAAAGCCTTCTCACCAGCCCACAGCTCCAGCTTGCCTGCAACGCGGGTCATTCCTGTATAAATCAACTCACGGGTCAGCACCGGATTATACCGGTTGGACAACAACAGAAATACATTCGTGAATTCCGATCCCTGCGATTTGTGTACCGTCATGGCAAAACCGGTTTCATGCTCCGGCAATAACATGCCCGGAATTCTTCTATACGGCTCACCCTCATCCTCTTTCTTGGACTGCTCAAAGAAAACCGCGAGCTTGTTCCCGTCATCAGGATCAGGCAGCACTACCCCGATATCGCCGTTGAACAGGCTTAGTCCATAATCATTCTGAGTAATCATTACCACCCGGTGATCATATAAACCCGCGGATGGCTTCAACCTGCGCTTTGGCAGACAAGCCTTCAGTTTTCGGCGGTCGATCGAATCCTGCGCCAGAACTTTCTCGATTAAGGCATTGACTGTGTTTACTCCGCAGGCGCCATGCCGCGTAGCGCACAGCACCCTGAAGTCGGTCAACGCGGCAAATGCGCTCTTTGGATCCTCCGCCGCCATGAAAGCCCCATAGCCTTGCAGAATCGCCTGCGCAAAGTCGCTGTTGATAATGCCCTTTGCATCCTGAAGCGTTTCCGGCGAATGCTGAAGATTGACGCTGGTACTTGTTGCTGCAGCCGAGTCAGTGCGGCCGTCAGACAATTGCCGCAGCAGTTGCCAGGTTTTTTCGGCATCCTGATCGTTTTCCACGCGGTTGACTGCCGTGCTCAACTTTCCGACCGGGGTATCCGCACCGAACCGCCGGCTGACCGTCAGCTCTACCACGCATTCGCGCAATTCCGCCGCCTGGCATATATCCCCCAGCACACTGCCCGGTGCCACCGACGCAAGCTGATGCATATCGCCCAGCAGAACCAAACGGGTATCATCCCGCAACGCATCCAGCAACTTGGCCATTTTGGGCAGATCAATCATGCTGGCTTCATCAATCAGCACAACCTCGGCCGGGAGCGGATTGTCGGCATTATGCCGGTAGTATGGTGAACCATGCCTGTAACCCAGCAGGCGTTCAAGCGTGCAGGCCGGCTCGATTGCGGCATGCTTGAAATCCCCCAGACTTGCAGCAGCCTGCTTAAGGCTCTCCTCCACCCGTACAGCCGCCTTGCCGGTGGGTGCCGCCACCTTTACGTGTATCCGTTTGTCGTTCCCGTCACTCGCGCCGTCAAGCAGATGCAGAATACGCGCGGCGGTATAGGTTTTGCCGGTGCCGGGTCCGCCGCTGATCACACACAGTTTCCGGGTCAATGCCATCTCCGCCGCACGGCGCGCGTCTGCATTATCCGGCAGCAGTTCGGCAATTCTTTGCACTTCAGCATTTTCAAGTCCGGTCATACCAGTCTGCGACAACAGTTTCAGTTTTTCCGCAACCAGTTTCTCGTAATTGAAATAACGCCGCAGATAAAGCCGCTGATCGTCCAGCACAAAAGGTGTGCCGGTCTGCTCCACTGTCCCGATTACTCCCGCATGTTCCGCCAGCCACCTTTTGCGCACCGTCTTCTTTCTGAACTCCGCGCACAGTTTTTCCAGTTCCGGCATGAATGCCGCCGCAACAGCCTTTTCGGTTTCCCCCAGTACCCATGCCGCATCCACGGCATCCAGATCAAGACAGACATGCGATAGATGAATTGCACGCCCCGCCAGCACCAAAGCCAGTTGCAGCGCTTCCGGCATATGCCCGCCGCCGCAATACCGGCGCAGAATCATGTCCAGCGCCTGGACATCCAAATCCTGCAACACCCCCGTCTCACGTAAACGAATAACTATTTCACAAATTGTCACGTCCACTTTCTCCTGACTCCTGCTGTCCCCTGTCCCCCAAGCACCTAACGCCTAGCGCCTAGCGCCTAACCCCTAACGCCCAGCCCCCAGCTCCCGGCTTATGCCCTCAACCAAATCCCGCGACAGCGGGTCATGGAAAACTCCGCGCCCGCTTTCATCCACCCCGCGCAGGAAAAAGTAGAACACACCGCCAAAATGTTTTTCGAAACTGTAGTTGTTCAATCTCTGCAGCAGAAAGGCATTCAGCGCCACGGCATAGATCATATATTGCAAGTAATACAGATGACGAGTCATCTCGCGCTTTAATCCCGCCGTCGCGAAATTGGCAACGACCCCATCGAGGCGATTGGACTTCCAGTCCACAATGTAAAACCGCCCCTTGTGCATGAACACCAAATCAATAAAGCCGTTCATATATCCGAGCGGCAGCTTGCTCTGGCGGCCCTTTAGAACTTCTAGAAAATCTTCATCACGGGCGGGCGGCTGCCAATGTTTGTCCAGCACCGCATATAAAGCGTTCAATGCGGTTTGACCGCCTTCCTGCCGTAACGCAAAATCAAACCCAAGCTCAGAACGCCGTGCCGCCAGTGGAATGTCTTTCAGAGCAAATTCCACCCCATGCGCCGGGAGCCGTGCCGCAAGTACTTTCCGCATCATCCCCTGCACCGCCGCACGTTTGGCTGCCTCATTCCTTTCAACTGTATCACGGCATACTCCTGAACGATCCAGTTCGGAGTCAACCAATGCCGTAATCGCCGGATCGTCGGCCATGAAATCCAGTTGCTCAAGTATATCGTGCCAGCAAGAACCCGTTCGCGCACCGCCGGTTATCCGGAAAATCCATTCCGGTTCAACCGCCGCCGGAGATGGAACCGTACGCATGTCGTCCTGCTCACTGCCCTCATTATCCTCTTCGTCACGATTCTGCGCGGAGCCCGAAGCGCTGAGTCCGGCTTCATGCCCCCCCGCCAGTGATGAAAAGCTGGCCTTGCCGTGAGTCTTGTCAACGTTGGCTCCGGCAAGCGCCATCAACTTTTCCGGAATGGGCGGAGCCTGCTCCAGACAGTATGCTTGATCCGAAACCGCCGGCGGTTCATCGCCATCAAGCTCGTCATCAACTTCAATATGCGCGGCTTTGTCTTTGCATAGCTTATCCCACAGATGATTCAAAGCATACTGATCCGCCTCCCCGCGATTGGTCACCACCAGATAGGTCATGCCGGCCGCACGCGTCAACGCAACATACGCCAGACGTATGTTTTCCTCAAGTTTTTCATGATTCTGCCGTTGTTTCCCCTCGCAATCATTCTTATCAAGATTCAAGACCAGCCGGCCGGCATCATCATGATACACCAGCATTGACTCCTGACTGCCGCCCTTTGAACCTGTCGATCTACGCCACATGGTCGGCACAAAAACAATCGGAAACTCCAGCCCCTTGCTTTTGAAAATCGTCATAAGTTGGACAGCATCTTCATCCGAGCAAAGCCGCATATCGCCGTCCTCATCAGCCGTGCGCGTCTGCTCATCGAGCTGTGTTACCATCCAGCGCAGAAGCCCCTCCGGCCCGAGTTGCTGCGAAAGCGCGGCCTGATGCGCCAGATCCGCCAGTTGCTGCATATTCGTCAAGCGGCGCTCACCGTCATCCAGACCGGCAATATGCGCACGCAATCCGGCATTCTTCTCAAGCCATCCAAACGCCTCGATGAATGAATGTCTCTTCCAAAGACCGCCCGCAGCGTCCATCAACGCCATCCAATCCTCAAGACTGCGGCCGCCTTTTTCGCTCTTCACTGCAACATCCTGACAATACGCCTTCAGCGCCTGTTCGGTGCAGGGCATCACATCACAACTCAGCGCCGTACGGACGAGGGTTGGATTGTTTGGCGCCAGCATCGCCTGCATCAAATACAGCATCGCTTGCGCCTCTTCAGTCTCGAAGACCCTGCCGGCCTTCTGCTTGACCGCGTTCACCCCGCGCTTTAACAGCTCGGCATGAATGGCATCGGCCTCAGCATGCACCGTAACCAGCACTGCAAAATCAGATGGCTTCAGCCGGCGGCCGCCAAGGGTAACGCTCTCGTCATTCAGCAACCGGGTAATTTCTTCCGCCACTCTGGCATACACGTGTGCGGCAAACGGACCATCTCTGGCAACCGAACCCGCCACATTGTAGCGCCATACCCGCAGCGGCTGCCTAACATCCGCTGATTCAATCTGTAAAACTTTCTTTTTATCCAAACCCGCGGCGGCAACATCCTCATATTGGATATGCTTGTTCATAAACGATGAACCGCTCGTATCAGAGAAAAACTCATTGATCGCGGCAATCAACGCAGCATCCGAGCGGTAGTTTTTCGGCAAACGGTGAATGCGCTCAGGAGCGATCTGCTGCTTGGCGTGATAATAGGTATAGATATCGCCGCTGCGGAAACCGTAGATCGCCTGCTTGGGGTCACCCACAAATACCAGCGGGGCACCGTTGGAAAAGATCCGGTCAAAGATTTCGTACTGTACCGGATCAGTATCCTGAAACTCGTCAATCAGCGCGGCGGAAAATTCCTCACGCAACACCCGCAGCAGTTCCGGCGCAAGCTGCTCGTCGCGCAAAGCTTCACGTACATTCCGCAGCATCCCGTCATACGTCAGCATCTGCCGATTGCGAATAGCGGCAAGAATCTGCTCTTTCAAATCGGCAATCACCCGCGCCTTGCCAGCCAGATAATAATTGACCAAAGCAACCAGCGAATCCGGCACTTCCGGGGCAAAATCACGCATTTCCAGAACGTCCTTTGATTTACCCAGCCATGTGGCTTCATCTGACAAATCCAGAATTCCCCGTGCCGCGCACACGATCTCATCCATGCCGCAGCCTGTCTCTTGCAGCAGATCGTGCAAATCCGTGATTAGATCCTCGATTTTCTTTTTAGTCTTTGGTTTCAGCCATGCAAGCCGTCCGCCCGCTTGTCTGACTTTCAGATAATCGCCCAATACACCAGTAGTCCTACAGGCCAATGCTGCGAAGTTCCCGCCGTCATCCTTTCGTTCCGGCAGCGGGTGCGCATCCGGCTTCTTTATCAATGATCCCAGCAGATGCTGCAATTCGCCGACACTTTCGAACAGCGCAGCGGATTCCTCTCCCGCAACGGCATACCGATGCTTGCGCCACCAGTTCCGGCAAATGTCCCCCATAATTTCGCTATCGTTTTCCAGCAGCTCGGCATCAGGATCATGTCCGCACTCGAATGCATAGCGCTGTAAAACCCGGTTGCAGAAGCCGTGAATCGTGAATATGGCCGCATTGTCAAAATTCATTAGCGCCAGCTTAATGCGCATCCGCCGCGCGGCGGCTTCATCCGCCGCGCCGTTGTTATTCAACGGCATTCCGGCAACCTGCTCAAGCCTTACGCGGTCGCCGTCGTCTTGTTCAAGCCGGCCATCCAGATATGCGTTGCATTTCACAAGGATGGCGCGCATCCGTTCACGCAGCTCGCGCGTCGCCGCCTCAGTAAATGTCACCACCAGGATTTTTTCAATCGGCAGACCCTCCACCAGCACGAGCCGCAGATAGACATTCTGAATTTGATAAGTCTTGCCGGTACCGGCGCTGGCTTCAACCAGCGTGACCCCGTTGAAATCATAATCCGGATCAAAGACAACTGTGTCAAAAGCCGCCATTATGCCTCCCCCGCGGAAATCTTGATTTCGTCCCGGTATTCAAAAAACGGCTTCCAGAATGCCCTGGCTACCGCGGCAAATTCCGCCTCATCCGCGAATGGTCCATCGACACCGAACGCGCGCTGCATGTAAACATCCGCGTCATCACCACGCGAGAAATTTGAATACCATTTACTGATTGCGGCCTTTAGCGCTTCCTGCTCAATTTGATCAGCCGGTGTTTTTTTTGCGGGATTGCCCAGTTTATTCACAAACTCATATGAAGCCTGCTGTGAGAAACGCAGCACAGTTGAATGCCCTGACTCATACATGGCAATATACTGCGCCAATATGCCGCGCGCCGTATCCTGCTCGATTGGAGGCAGCGCAAGACATTCCGCCTTCCCCCTGCTCTCAAGCGTGCTGATCTCGCAATAATATGAGGTCAACGGCAACCCGGCGGCACCGGCCAGCAGATGCCGCAGCCAGGCCGCCATTTTTCCGTTGGCTTTGGGTGAGACACACCGGAAATGCAGAGCCGTCGGTCCGCAGTCTGTCTCAAAATGATGGGCTGACCCGTAAAGCGAATACGGCTCTAAATCGACCTGCAGATTTTCCGCTTCCCCATCCGCCTGCTGCATCAGAACATCCTGCAATTCACCGAGGTCACCCAGCCTGACCGCCAGCAATTCCGCGATCGAATGCCATTTAGCATCGAACCATTCACGCCCCCATTTACCCAGCGGCAGTTGCCCTTGCTCGCTCAACCGCCGGAAAACGCGCGCCTGACTCTCATCCATGTTCTGACGCTGCGCCGCAACCTGTGCTTTTACAATTTCATCGCGCACGCAGTAATCCACCAAAGCGTCCGGCTCAAATTCCTCCTGCTCGGGAAGCACAAGCGCACCCTGCTGATCATAACGCACCCCCAGTACCTGCTGAAAATAATACGCCGCCGGATTTCTGAAAAACCCGATCAATTTCACGACATCAATCTCAACACTTCCTGCTTCTCGCTCCCCGTCCCAAGCTCCTAGCTCTACGCTCCCTGCTTGCTCCGCAGCCCGCGCCAATCTCTCTGCTCCACGCTCCACGCTCCAGGCTCCACGCTTGCCCCGCAGAATGCGGGGCCCCGCCAGCCGCGCCCGTGCCGCCGCGCAATTTTCCGCCGAATAAGAGAAATAATCGCCGTCCGCCCCGCCCATGAAATAAACCGGATTAAAGGCCTGCAGGCGGTGTTCAATCACCTTGCAGTTTTTTTCACCGGCAAAATCCATCAACTCACGAATCAACACGGACGCCGGTGCCGACTGGTTATCGATCTCGGAAAACCCTGCATAGCTGAGATATAATATCTCGCGCGCGGAAAGCAGGCTTTCCAGAAATGCGGTGCGATCATCAATCCGCGGTGTGCGGTCGAGCCGCTTGCGCTGTATTTTCAGCAAATCGTAGGCTGGACGGCTGTCCAGCCGCGGAAACGCCCCGTCCTCCATTCCCAGCAGGCAAACCGCTTTGCGCGGCGTGCTGCTGCCCGGCCGCAATGCGCTGAAAACCACTGTATTATTCGCCACATCCGCACCACCGGTCGCACCTTGTAAATGCATCTGCATGAACTTGCGGATAAGGTCGATTCCAACACGCAGCTCATCCGCATCCGCCGCAGTCACGCTTTTACCCAAAGTATCCACCGCGCCGCGCAGCATTCCTACATCACGAAACGACTCATTATTGCTGACAAAAAACGCATCGATCACGCTGCCGAGTTTTCCGCTCCACTCCCGCAGCGTATGACCGGCGGCACAATAATCGGCAAATGCACCCAGTTCCTCGACAAAC
>PXDI01000081.1 GCA_003565095.1 PVC group bacterium
CTGGTGGTGCATGTGGAACACGGCATCGGCATCTATCGCGGCGTGTTTGAGATTGAAGTTGCCCGCCGTAAGCAGGAAGTGCTTTCGATTGAATATGCGGAAGGGGCGCGACTGCATGTTCCGACAACGCAGGCACACGTACTCAGCCGCTATGTCGGCGCATCAGCGGCCAACGTGCGGCTGCACCGGCTGGGCGGCAAACGCTGGAACCGTGAACGCGCCGCCGCGGAACAGGCGATTGCCGATCTGGCAGCCTCGCTGATCCAGACCCACGCCGAACGCGAAGCACGCACCGGTCATGCTTTCGCGCCCGATAAACCCTGGCAGCATGAATTCGAAGCCTCCTTCCCCTTCCGCGAGACTCCCGACCAGATACGCGTCGGAGCTGAAATTAAAAGCGATATGGAAAGCATCAAACCGATGGACCGCCTCGTCTGCGGCGATGCCGGTTACGGCAAAACTGAAATGGCGATACGCGCGGCGTTTAAATGCGCAATGGAAGCCCGTCAAACCGCCATTCTGGTTCCCACCACGGTCCTCGCACAGCAGCATTATGAAACCTTCTGCGAGCGGATGGCCTCTTATCCGGTAAGAATTGAGATGCTGAGCCGATTCCGCACCGGCAGCGAACGCAGCGCCATCCTGAAAGGGCTCGCAGCCGGCACGGTCGATATAGTAATCGGCACCCACGGACTGCTCAACAAGGATATGCGTTTCAAGGATCTGGGACTGGTTATCATTGATGAAGAACAGCGCTTTGGTGTTGAGCACAAGGAGCGCTTCAAACAACTGCGGCGGATGGTGGATGTGCTGACAATGACCGCCACCCCCATTCCGCGTACCCTTTATATGAGCCTGTCCGGCGCACGCGACTTGAGCCTGATGCAGACACCACCGGTTGAACGTCAAGCAGTCGAGACAATTGTAGCGCGTGCTTCGGACAAACTTATCAGGGAAGCCATCTTGCGTGAATTAAGCCGCGAAGGCCAGGTGTTCTTCCTGCATAACCGCGTAATGACCATTGACTGGATGCAGGACCGGCTGGCCGACCTGGTTCCCGAAGCGCGTATCTGCATGGCACATGGCCAGATGCCCGCCCGGCGGCTGGCGGATATTATGCATGCATTTGTTGCCGGTGAATTTGATGTGCTGCTTTCCACCACCATTATCGAAAGCGGTATGGATATTCCACGCGCCAATACCATCCTGATTGACCGTGCCGACCGCTTCGGCGTGGCCGATCTTTACCAGTTGCGCGGACGGGTCGGCCGCTCAAGCCACAAGGGCTATGCCTATCTGCTACTGCCGGCACAGGGACGGGTTGAGCCTGACGCCCGGCGGCGCATTCAGGCTCTGGCACGCCACAGCGGCGCGGGTGCCGGATTCAGTCTGGCCCTGCGCGATCTTGAAATACGCGGTTCCGGCAACCTGCTGGGAGCAGCCCAAAGCGGGCATATTGCCGCCGTCGGCTTTAATCTCTATTGCCAGATGCTGCGCCGCACCGTCGCCCGCCTCAAAAATGAACCGGTTCCGGATATTATCGACACCACCCTTGAACTTGATTTCATCTCGCTGGAACCACGAGGCGAAGAAAGCCGCGTGGCGGTTATCCCCTACAGCTACATTGATGATGAAACCGTGCGCGTTACCATTTACCGCAAACTTTCCGGCGAAATATTACAGACGTCACCAGGTGCAGAGAAACCACCGCAAACCAGCCCGCGCAAACCGGGCGGAAAGAAAACCGCCGCCGGCCGCAGTGCGCAGGAAGCCGCATTGGATGAACTGCATCATGAATTAACCGACCGTTTCGGACCGCCGCCGCCCGCGGTTGAACGGCTGCTGCAAACGGCGCGCTTGCGGATGCGGGCATCCGCACGCGGAATCAGCCGGATTGAAACGCGTCGCGAGATTGTCTACCTCACCGGCAAAGACGGCCGGCCCCTGATGTCCGGCGGCAAACATCCGCGCCTGACCGCCACAACCGCTGACCATAAAATCGAAGAACTGCTCAAAATGGTTGCAGCAATCTAACCGGTGAGAATTTGCCGTCCGACGATCTTAATAAACCCTTACCGCGTGCTGACACTCAGCTCAAGCAGGTTGACAAGATCCGCCAGGTTATAAACGCGCATAATTCTTGCCACCGGCTGCGGACGGCGCGGAGCTGCCGTTACTGAAAGCCTGCCGGGATTCTGAATAAATGACATTACCGCTTCCAGCGCGTCACAAATGAAGGCGTCCTGCTCTTTTTCAAGCTGTTGCCGGAGATTTAGCAGCATTGCTGCATGGTTATCCGACGGCTCTATTCCGATAATCTGCGCTTCGGCATTTATCATGCGCCAAAAGAGCGAGTCATCGTCATAATGCAGCGAAGCTTCATGCAGCATAAAGGTATCATGACCGGCAATGACATCCGTTAACGTACCGCTGTTTGCAAGCGCAACATTGCCGACCCGGATGCCCCCCCTGAAAGAACCGGCCCCTTCCGCGGCAATCGACAATCTTCTTACATTCAGCTCCTGCCGGCCGGCATCATAGCGGTAATCCAGAGTGAGCGACAACACCAGCGGGCCGTCATAGCCAAGGCCCGCGACAAACGGATAGTAACTGCCGGCATGGCGCGGATCGAACCTTACCCCGGTCAACCGGAGCGACAGATATTGCGGAAATGCTGAACGCCGGTCGAACCGCCGCACTGTAATGCGGTCAATTGAAAATTCCAGCGGCGGCTCATTCAGAAAAAGGCGCACATTGCGCATATTCAGCCGCCGGGTCAGCAATCCGGCCGAAACCCGGCCGTAGCTGATGTCGGCGATATCCTGCATACGCACTATTCCATCATCAATAGCGCGCGCGGCCAGTATTGATACATACAGCCTTATCCCGCCATACAATACCAACAGGCCGGTCAATGCCGCAATTACCGCCAGATATCTTGTTTTCATTGATAATCCCGCACAGGATCAGCACAATACTCCGCTGGAATTCTCCAGACAGAACGGTTCCGCCCCCGCATGCCCCCGGGCAAATGGTGCATTAATTACCGCATCGTGCAGATTTGATGCCCACACAACATGATACGGCAGATCATGCCCATCCGGCCAGGTCACAAACAGTCCGTCGAGCGAAAAGCGCCGCAGATTCTCCAGCACCACCGCCGCATTTTTCCGGCGGGCGGTAAGATTGCGGTTAAAATACTGACTGGAACCGCTGATGCCGTCGGGCGGGGATAACTCATCGGCATTTTCAAGGGCATTGAAGTCCATGCGTATATCACGCATTACAACATCATCCAGCCAAGTGCCCTGCTGAGCACCCAGCATACAGCGCCCCGCCCCGCGCGCCAGCACATTACTGATCATGATATTGTGCATGCGCCCCAGGGGGACCTCGTCACGGGCGGCATGTTGTTTTACTTCCAGATGAATTACACGCGAGAGATACGGCTTGCACATGGTATCACCGACCAGTCCGTTAACTATCACATCCTCAACCGTACCGCCTTCCCATATGCCGATAGAAAAGATCCGGTTGCTCTCGTAGACCACGCAGTTACTTACTGTTACCTGCCTGATGCCGCTGGCGGTTTCCTGTCCAAGGCCGATGCCGATGCAGTTTGAACGGACAATACAATTTGTCACCGCGATGCGCTCACTCGAGCGGGCACCGGTGGTGGCTTTGATGATAATGCCGTCGTCCCCGCAGCTCAGGTTACAGTTGCTGATCAATACATCGCGGCAGCCATTAATGTCAAAGCCATCCGTATTCGGCCCGTAGAGATGATTATCAACCGTGACGTCATTCAGGACAACATGATCACAGCAGTAGGGATGCACGGTCCAGCCGGGACTGTTGATGACTTTGATATGTTCGAGGGTGAGATGCCGGCAGTTGCGCAGCTCAATCATCGGCGAAACCCGCGGCTGACGCGCTTTGATCCAGCTATCGGGAGCGGTCTGCTTTTCCCAGAATGCAGGCCCGTTACCATCAAGCGTTCCGCCACCGGTGATGGTTACATTGCGACAGCCTTCCGCGAGAATAAAGTGGTGACGCTGGTTTTGGAACCCCACATGGCGTTCGGACGCGGGAAAATCCTGAATATCGCCTGACGCCTGCACAACAGCATCGGGATGCAGCCAAAGGGTGACACCATCGCGCAGATTAAGCATGCCGCTGATGTAACGCCCCGGCGGCACAAACACCACCCCTTGCGCTTCACCGGCACGGTCGATGGCTTGCTGTATGGCTGAGGTGCAATTTTTGTCCGGACGGGCTCCGAAATCGATTATAGAAGCAGCAGAAGTCGGTAGCATATGCGTTCTCCTTTTTTGTTGTTTAACACTGATTCATATCAGAAAGCCCGCATGGCGGGCAAGTGCGTTGTTTTTTTACAATAAACCGGGCGAACAGACGTTTATGGTTCATAAGGCCGGAAGATCCGGTGCAACAGAAAGCGGCAAACCTTAATACGGAGGACGGGCAATGAGAGCAAAAACATGGTTGAGCATTGTGGCGGGGATCACGGCAGCAGGCGTAGTAAACTCTTATGCGCAAGGCCCTGACGCCGCGGCCGGCAAAGAGCGCGGGCTATTCCGCAGCCGCCAGGCACGCGAACAGCGTTCCGAAACAGGGGAGCGCGAAGCACGCCAGGACCGCACCCGTGAGCGCGACACCACCCGCGAAGGCCGCCAGGAAGACGGCACCGGTCGTGAACCCAGACATACTGATGAAGAACGTGCCGAGCGCGAAGCACGCAGAGAAGAACAGCGCGAAGCACGGATACAGGAACGTCTTGATACCTTTTTTGCACGCTGGGATACTAACGGCGACGGCTGCATATCCCGCGAAGAGGTACGCGCAATCATCAAGGCCCGCATGGCGCAAGCTGGCGAACGCCAACGTGATGGCGAACGCCAACGTGACGGCGAACGCCAGCGTGACGGTGACAACCGGCGTGACGAAGGACGCGGACGGCCTGGAGACCGCGGACGTGATGCAGACCATCGGCGCGACGACGGCCGCGGACGCGACGGCGAACGCCGGCAGTAAATGTAATAACCCCCGTTTTTGCAAAAGAACATAAAGCGACAACCGTCCGCCGGAAACGGCGGACGGTTGCTTTATTTAACAAACGTTAACGCGCGAAACGGGCAGCAATTCTCATTATGGAACCCGGGGAATCCGGGGGACAGACAGCTTATTTGCCAACTCGTCGCACAAGCCCGGAAATTCAACCGCAACCTGTATCATGTGTCCCATGTTACAAAATTGTGCTCAACAGCGTAGTTTTGGCGCGATTATCTGTCTGTCCCTGTTTTCTCCAGAATATAAACGTAGTAAAACTTATCTTTCAGCTGATTCCGGGGGCGTGCCCGGGCGTAGCTCGTAGCTCTATAATTCAGCCCGGCGTCGTTTCGCTCGCGGACTCGCTCAGCTATGCCGGGGCAGGCTTCGTTCTCCGCTGCGCGGCGAACGAAGCCTGGTGCGCCTGGCGGGGCTCGAACCCACAACCTTCAGCTCCGGAGGCTGACGCTCTATCCAATTGAGCTACAGGCGCAATGCAAAGTGCGCGGTATTCATAACAGAAAGACAACACCGTAATCAAGCGCGTTATTGAACTTTTACACCGTTCGCTGCCAAATACTGCTTCAGATCAGGAATACCGATCATATTAAAGTGAAAAACGGATGCCGCCAGCAGGATTGTCGCCCCGGCTTCCACCGCCTCCAGAAAGTGGTGCAGTTCCCCCGCCCCGCCCGAAGCAACAATCGCCGCAGAAGTATTTTCCGCTAGCGCCTTGATCAACGGCAGATCGTAACCGGTTTTTGCGCCGTCACCGGCCTTGCTGGTCGGAAGAATAACCTGCACGCCATATCCATCGATCCGCCTGCCCCACTCTACGGCATCACAGCCGGTTGCCGTGCGTCCACCGTCAATATAGACTTCATAGCCGGATGGCAGCGCCGGATTACGATCAACATCGACCGCAACCGTTAATTTATCCGGGCCGAATTCTTGAATAATTTCCTCGATCAACTCCGGCTTGCGGAAGGCCGCACTGCTGGTTGATACCCGGTCGGCACCGGCTTCCAGCACAGCACTGGCGGATGCCGTATCTGAAATTCCGCCCCCCACCGAAAACGGCACCGTCGTCGCCCCGGCAACGTTGCGTACTATTTCAAGCAGGGTTCCGCGCCCCTCCACCGTTGCGGTGATATCCAGCAAAGCCAGTTCGTCGGCACCGGCCGCACAATAAGCCTTCGCGCACTCAACCGGATCTCCGGCATCACGAATGTCAACAAAATGCACCCCTTTAACAACCCGGCCGTTCTGCATATCAAGACACGGCATGATTTTTATCGGTTGATTCACTTTCATATCATATTCCTTGTTTTGTGTTGTCGAAAGACTGCCATATATGCCGCCATGCGTCAATATAGTGCACCCAAACTGCACATTTCATAAATCTGCAATAAATGATTTTTTTGCTTGCATAGGGTAAAAAAAACGATTATTGTACGCCGCTCTTTCGCATCGTCGAGCCCTGATGGAATCGTGTGATTTCCGGAGGCTCATTAATGCAAAATCGGAGGATAAGGTAAAGATGGAAGCACCGACGAAAAACAAGAAGCTACTCGCGTGGGTAGAGGAAGTACGCGCCATGTGTAAACCTGACAAGGTTTACTGGTGTGATGGATCAAAAGAGGAATATGACCGCCTGATGCAGGAAATGGTGGATGCCGGCGCGGCAATCCCGCTGAAAAAGCGTCCGAACAGTTTTCTGTTTCGCTCGGATCCCACCGATGTGGCACGTGTTGAAGACCGCACCTATATCGCCAGCCCGACACAGGATGAAGCCGGACCGACCAACAACTGGACTGAGCCGGTTGCGCTGAAAGAGACCATGAAGGGTCTTTATGACGGCTGCATGCAGGGTCGCACCATGTATGTAATCCCGTTCAGCATGGGCCCGGTTGGCTCACCGATCTCAAAGAACGCGATTGAAATCAGCGACTCAGCATATGTTGTGGTCAATCAGGATATCATGACCCGCGTCGGCACCGCCGTTCTTGAGAACATCGGCGAAGACGGGGAGTTCATCCCGTGCCTGCACACAGTCGGCGCTCCGCTGCAGCCGGGAGAGAAAGATGTACCCTGGCCCTGCGCGCCGATCGAGAAGAAGTACATCTCGCATTTCCCGCAGGATAACCTGATCTGGAGCTTCGGCTCAGGTTACGGCGGAAACGCTCTGCTCGGCAAAAAGTGCCTGGCGCTGCGTCTTGCTTCGGCAATCGCCCGGCGTGAAGGCTGGATGGCTGAGCATATGCTGATTCTGCGCCTGACTTCACCGGAAGGCAAACGCTATCACATCGCGGCAGCTTTCCCCTCGGCCTGCGGCAAGACCAATCTGGCCATGCTCCAGCCGACCATCGATGGCTGGAAATGCGAGTGCATCGGCGACGATATTGCATGGATGAAAATCCGTCCCGACGGACGCCTCCATGCCATCAATCCGGAAGCCGGTTTCTTCGGCGTGGCACCGGGAACGAGCTACTCGTCCAACCCGATGGCGATGGAAACCATTAAGGAGAACAGCATTTTCACCAACTGCGTGTTGACCGATGACGGCGACATCTGGTGGGAAGACATGGAAATGCCCTGCGATCACGGTATTGACTGGAAGGGCCGCGAATGGACACCGGAATCCGGCGAAAAGGGCGCGCATCCTAATGCCCGTTTCACCACTCCGGCCAGCCAGTGCCCGGTAATCTGCCCGGACTGGGAAAACCCGGACGGTGTGCCGATTGATATCTTTGTGTTCGGCGGACGCCGTACCAAGGTTATGCCGCTGGTGCATGAAGCTTATGATTGGGACCATGGCGTGTTCATGGGCGGTACCGCCGCCAGTGAACCAACCGCCGCAGCGCTTGACGTCAAAGGATTGCGCCGCGACCCGATGGCCATGAAGCCCTTCTGCGGCTATAATGTGGCCGATTACTTCCAGCACTGGTTCAACATGGGCGATAAGCTCGGCGATAAGGCCCCGCGCATCTTCTACGTGAACTGGTTCCGCAAGAATGATGACGGCAAATGGCTGTGGCCGGGCTTCGGCGAGAACGCACGTGTCCTGAAGTGGATGTGCGAACGCGTTGACGGCAAGGTCAAGGGTGTTGAAACCCCGCTGGGCAGAATGCCGGCGGCCGAGGAACTGGACCTCAGCGGTCTGAAGATTGACAAGGCCGATGTTGACGAGCTGTTGCGGGTCGATACAGACGCGCTGAAGGCAGAGCTTGACGACCTTGACAGTTATATGGCCAGCTTTGGCGAAGGCCGCGTGCCGGAACGCATGATGAAGCAGGTCGCCGAATACAAAAAGCGTATCGGTGCCTGAGTAACATAAACAACAAAACAAACGGGCCGGGGTTTTCCCGGCCCGTTTGCTTTTAATTGCAATGAGACTGCTTCTTGGCTTATATTGCACCCCATGAGCAATACGGATAAATCACAACAGTTGTTCGATGACCAGTACTCGCTCGCAGCACACCGCGTGCGGCTTTATATGGTAAGGCACGGACAGCAGGAGACCGCCGGTAATGACGACGGCGGCCCCGGCCTGACCGCACTCGGAAAAAAGCAGGCCCGGGCTCTGGCCGACCGCCTGAAACATATATCTTTCCGCAAAGCTTATATCAGCCCGATGGCACGCGCCGTTCAGACGGCGGAACCATTGCTGGAGAAACTGGACGGAATCGATACAGAAACCACTCCTGATTTACGCGAGGTGGCCCGCGAGCATATGCTCATTCACCTGAACAGCGCAGCCCGGGATATTCGCCAGAACCTTGAGCATGAACGTGACACGCTGCACCGTTTTGTCAACCGCGTACGCCATAACCATGATGCCGGAGAGCAGGTTCTGATTGTTGCCCACGGTAATATTATCCGCACTCTTATCCCGCTTTTCGGCACACGGGAACCGGCTGACTCCATATTAATGGAACTTTGCCACGCCTCGCTTTGCATTGTTGATCTGTGGCCGATCAGCGGACGGGCGGTCTTGATCCTTGGCAATTGCACCCGGCACCTTGAAGACAAACAGGTTACACTATAGAAAAAGCCGTAATATGAACGAACAACTGTTACTAAAAAATGTGCGTCAGGTACTCATCCGGCAGGAGGAAACAATAATTTTCGCCTTACTGGAAAGAGCTCAATTTCTTGCAAATGCAAAAGTTTATGAACCGGGGGCGTTTGGTGAAGCAACCGAAGGCGAAAGTCTCTGCGGTTACATGCTGCGGGAAACAGAAAAACTGCACGCCGGGATGCGGCGGTATACCAGCCCGGACGAGCATCCGTTTTTCGACAATCTTCCTGAACCGATTCTGCCGGCCCTGACCTGGCAGGAGAATCCGCTGAAATCTAATAATATAAATCATAATGCCGAGATCCGCAGCATATATGAAGAGCGCATCATTCCGGCCGTGTGTGCGGCGGGGGATGACAGCCAGTACGGCTCCAGCGCGGTTTGTGATGTAATCTGCCTGCAGGCGCTGTCACGCCGTATTCATTACGGCAAGTTTGTCGCGGAAAGCAAGTACCAGCATAACCCGGAGCTTTTTCAACCGATTATCAGCTCAGCAGACAGAACCGCGCTTTTTATGGCGATTACCGACGAGACTGTCGAGCAACAGGTGCTTGAGCGGGTAGCAGAAAAAGCCGCGGCTTACGGTAGCGATGCTGCCGCAGAAACACAGCCGGCCAATCCCTGTGCGAAAACGATCACCACTGTCTACCGCGATATAATCATTCCGATGAACAAACAGGTGCAGGTGGAATACCTGCTGGAAAGACTTGATAAACCGCATGAGAACAGAAAGCGATAAATTCGGTCTGCTGGTTATCGGCAACGAAATTCTTGACGGACGGCGGGACGACGCGCATATGCGTAGCCTGCGCGCAAAACTGAATGCCCGCGCGCTGGACCTGGCCTACACACTGTACCTGCCGGATGATATGGAAACGCTTGTTTTTCACCTGCGCTGGGCTTTTGCGCAGCCTGAACCGTTTTTTTCATGCGGCGGTATAGGAGGAACCCCCGACGACATCACCAGACAGGCGGCCGCCAAGGCGCTGGATCTGCCGTTGGAGTTTCATCCGGAAGGTATGCGGATAATCACCGCGCAATTCGGCGCAAGGCTCAATGATGCCCGCCGGCGACTGGTTGAGTTTCCGCAAGGTGCCGCCCTGATACCAAATCCGGTCAACCGGGTACCGGGTTTTACGATTCACAACGGTCATTTCGTCCCCGGTTTTCCGGAAATGGCCCACCCGATGATGGAACACGTACTGGATACAGGCAACTGCTGCGGAAAAAAGAAGATTCGCCAGACAATTCTTTTACCCGGGGCACGTGAAGGGGATATTGAGGAGCTAATGGAGACTTTTGTTGAGATTTTCCCGGATGTCAGTTTTTCCAGCCTGCCGCACCTGCTGGCGGGAGGCGGACGGGAGGTCGTTCTGGGACTTTACGGCACGCCGGAACGGGTTGAGGCCGCTGACGCCTACTGGAAAGCTATTCTGAGCAGCCGGAATATCCCCTTCCAAATCCAATAATCTGCTCACATATTTTTATTTTTTATAATGCTGGACATTCCCGTAGCGATTTAGTAGTGTATTCCGAAGTTACCGCTGAGTCGCGTTGCGTAACGCCGACTGACAGAGTGATTATCGGTAACTGCTGAAGCGCTTTTCTGGCCTTGGGGAAGTTTGTTTCAGGATGTAGATAAAGTATCTCAGGGTCAGTGAGGTTGGTCGGATGGCTAAGCGGATATATGTAGGAAACCTGCCGTACTCAGCGAATGAAGACGAAGTGAGAGCTTTGTTTGAAGCGCACGGCACGGTGAATCGCGTGGATATTCTGGTGGATCGTGAAACCGGGCGTGCACGCGGATTTGGCTTCGTGGAAATGGAAGATGCAGCAGCAGATAAAGCCATTGACGCGTTGAACGGTCAAGATATGGGTGGTCGGGCATTGAAAATCAATGAAGCCCGCCCGCGTCAGTCGCGCGATGATCGTCGTTCATCACGCTGGTAATTATTAGCGTCAGAACAAACAAGAGGGTGCTTCGGCAACGAAGCACCCTTTTTTTATTCAACCAGCACTGACTCATATACCGGAGCAAGAAACACTCCCCGGCGCCCACGGTATTTAACCAAATAGTGCGGCGGCTCCCTGGTAATCCAGTAGATAGTCACAATTTCAGTAACAAACAGATTCACCACCCCTTCAAGGACATAGCAATCATACGTCCCGGCAGGAACGGTAATTACTTCATCGCCGGTCTTCCGCATCGTCATCCGTACAAAATGCTGCGAGAAAGTTGCAATAAAAAGCTGCTGCTCGTAGCCTGAAGCAAAAGGATAGAACCGCAACCATGCCATCAATCCGGCATCACCCACCGGAACAGCCCCCTCCGGTACATTGCGGCTGCGCTCACGCACTCCACGAAACCCGGTCATACGCCGGACATAAACAGTATCATCTTCACGCCACAAGCGCGCATTCATCCGCTGCCGCCCGCGACCGTCATATTCGACCGCTTCCCCGTAATCCAGCAGACCGCTGCCATCAGTTGCAACCCGTACGATCTCCAACCCGTCCGCCCGCCTTGACTGATAAGTCACGACGGTTTTGTTGGAAGATAACCCGAATTCCATACGCACATGTTCGATTACATTTGTGTCAGCATCGCCACTGCGAAAGGTTTTGTAGTGATACACCTCCGTGCGGGTATCAGCAGCCAGAACCGACAATCCAGTCCAGATAAACAATAACAAGAAATACTTGATCGCCATCTAACAAAACTAACCGGAAAGCGGCGGCGGCTTCAATTGAAAAATTATGTATTCCGCAATCTTGCGTCTGATTGGCATATATGGCAATATGCGGGTGTATTACAGAACAAGAACAACAGGAAATAACTGATGAAAATAGTTCAGATTCTGCCGGGATCAGGCGGAACGTTTTATTGCGAAAACTGCCTGCGGGACAGTGCGCTTGCCCAGGAGCTGCGCAGGCAGGGTCATGATGTGATCCTGGTTCCGATGTATCTGCCGCTATATACCGACGTACCTGACCTTGTTTCAGAAGCCCCGGTTTTTTTCGGGGGAATAAACGTCTATCTGCAACAGAAATTACGTTTATTTCGCAAAACCCCGCGCTGGCTTGACCGCCTGTTCGACGCCCGCTGGATTCTGAAACTGGCGGCAAAGCAAGCCGGAGCTACCGATGCGGCCGGCATGGGACCGATGACCATCTCCATGATCAGGGGCGAAGAAGGACATCAGGCCAAGGAATTGGACCGCATGGTTGAGTGGCTCAAAAATGAAGGCCGGCCTGATATTGTCCATATATCAAGCATCCTGCTGATCGGACTTGCCCGCCAATTGAAAAAGGAACTGAGCGTACCGGTAATCTGTTCCACCCAGGATGAACAGCAGTGGATTGACGCCATTGCCGGCGACTGGCCGGAACAATGCTGGAACGCAATCCGCGAAAAACTCTCCGATGTTGACGGCCTGATTACCGTCAGCAAATGGTACCGCGATATCATAACGGCTAAATTGCAGATTGATTCCGCTAAAGTGAAGGTGGTTCCGGTCGGAATGGACATTCACGGTTATCAGCTCTCAGAACTGCCGCTTAACCCTCCGGTCGCAGGTTTTCTCACAAAAATAACGCCCTCACTCGGCTTCGAAACATTTATTGATGCCTGCATCATGCTGAAAAAAACAGAAGAATACCGCAATCTGCAAATCCGCGCGCTTGGCGGAATTGTCGGCAAGGATCGGGCTTTTGCCGATAAAATGATAAACAAACTTGCCGCGGAGGGAATGGAGGGTGATGCGGTTTTTTATGATGATCTCGAGCGCGGTGCGCGCCAGAAATTCATCAGTCAACTTACCGTAATGAGTGTACCAATGCCGCATGGTGAAGCTTTCGGCACATTTATACTTGAAGCCTGGGCGGCGGGGGTTCCGGTTGTTCAGCCGCGTGCAGGCGGGTTTCCCGAGCTTGTAGAACCGGCACAAGGCGGTATAATTTATGATGATAACAGTGCCAAGGGGCTGGCCGCTGCCATCAGAAAACTGCTATCGGAGCCCGAAGCACTTAAAAAGGCCGGGGCGGCCGGGCGGGCCGCAGTCACAACCAGCTTCAACGTTGAGATAATGGCAAACAACATGATTGAAACATACAAACAGATAACCGGAGACATTATATGAGAATCCAGATAATCGCAGGCATGTTAATCTGGTTGTGCGGCTTTGTTTGTGCCGATGAAGCACTCATTATTGGCCGAAACATCTGGATGACAGCAAATGGAGACAGCGCACTGCGCGGAAGAACAGAGGTCTCGATCTCTTCAAAACTTGAACGTGCCTGGCGGGCGGATGTTCCCGGGGCAGTCATGAATACGCCCGTAGCAGGTGAGAAAATGATATTCGTGACAGCCGGCGGGCAGACGATCGCCGCGCTTGACCTGAACGGACAAATTGTCTGGCAGCAAACTATCCAGCGGGAGATGTCGGCAGGCGGAGCAGCACGCAGTGTCAGTTTCTCCGCCCCGTTGCTTTATGCCCAGGGGCACTTGATTGCCGCATCTGAACGCGGCAAAATCTATGCAATTCGCGCCGCCACCGGAGATACGGTATGGACCACTGATATCCGCGGAGAGGTGCAGGGCCAGCCGCAGTTTGCAGCGGCAGCCGGTGACCAGCCGGACCGCGTCTTTATCCTAAGCCAGCAACAGGGCGTTATTTATGCCCTCAATCTGGCTGACGGAAAGCTCTTGTGGAAATCAGAAGAAACCACCCGGACCGACGGCCACCCGGCCTGCGACGGAACAGATATCGTCACCGGTAATTGTGCCGCTGGCTTCAATGGCTTCTCGGCCATGAATGGCCTGGAATCATTTTTTATTCATGTCGGCGACGGCTGCGAAATGGCCGGCGGGGTTGCTATCGACGGACGCCAGGGATTCGGCGGTAACCGTGAAGGCTCAGTGGCCGCGGCCGATTTCGACAAGCAGGAAATTCTCTGGCTGAATGAAGATAGCAGCGGGGAAATGTTTACCACACCCGCAGTAAGCGCTGATAAAGTCGTTTTCTGCGGTGGTGACGGCATAATTTACTGCCTCAACAGAGCCGACGGCACCAAAATCTGGGAATATGAAACCCCCGGACTCCAGCCGCAGTCTCCGGTAATTGCCGGCGACAAAGTCATCGCAGTAACAGATGGGTCAATTTATCTACTGAATCTTTCCGATGGAAATGAACTATGGAAGGCTAATGTCAGCGACTGGCTTACTTCTCCGGCTGTTTTTGAAGGACTGGTGATTGTCGGCAGCGGTGAAGGCCATGTGGTTGCGTTCAAGCCCGGCGAATAACCACCCGCGACCAACAATGTATTCTTTCAGTGAATAATCAACAGGAAACATATTTACATTGAAAACAACAAATCATAACGCATTGACAGCAATTCTCATGATGACCCCAGACCCCCGTGACCTTGTGTCACGGGTGAATAAGATTGGCGGGAAAAGCACGCTTTTTCCGCCAATCTTCCGCTCCTGGCGCTCCAGTCTGCGCACAAGCGCTACGCCGCCGCACGCAAGGCGGCAGGGGGCGTGGGCCACAATTAGAATTGCTGGCGCATTGATTCTTTGCGGCTTTATTCTATCAGCAGCAACTGTCGCCGCCTCGTCTGCTCACTGGCCGCAATGGCGCGGGCCGCTTTTCAATGGTGTGGCACCGGACGCTGCGCCGCCGGCCGAATGGAGCGAGAATCAGGTGGCATGGAAAACCCCATTGCCCGGACTGGGTCACTCAACACCGCTGATCATCGGCGATTATCTTTACCTGACCACTGCGGTACCGGTGGATGAACCGGCTGATTCTGATACGTTTGCACAACAATTTGCCGATATACAGGAATGGCAGCGTGACCGTATCCGCACAACTGAAAATGTCCATAATTATGTTGTCATGGCAATCAACCGCATCAATGGCACGGTTGCATGGCAGACGGTCGTGCATACCCAGGCTCCGGTGCATCGTACCCACAGCGGCGGCAGTTGGGCATCCGCATCCCCGGTTACCGACGGAAAGCACATTTATGCATGGTTCGGCTCTTATGGTCTTTATTGCCTCAATATGCAGGGACAGGTGCTTTGGTCAAAAGACTTTGGCATATTGCGCATGAAAAACCACTTTGGGGAAGGGGCCTCCCCCGCCATCTATGGTGACCGCTTGATTATTGCCAGCGACACCGAAGATGATTCGTTTATTGCCGTGCTCGATACCGCCGACGGCAGTGAGATCTGGCGCCATGAACGCGATGAGCAAACTTCGTGGGCTACTCCGCTGGTGCTGAAAAGCGCGGACGGTGAACCGGAAGTCATTATCAGCGCCACCCGCCGCATAAAATCCTACCGGCTGGCGGACGGCACTGTAAACTGGCAGACAACCGGCATGACCGCTAATGTGGTGCCCCACCCCGTCAGTGACGGAGAACTGCTTTTCGTGATGAGCGGCTTCCGCGGTAACGCGTTGCTGGCTATTGAACAGAATCAAGCCCGTGGCGACTTTTCGGAATCACATGAATTTGTCCGCTGGCAGCGCAACCGCAACACGCCTTATGTCCCATCTCCGGTTCTGCATAATGGTCTGCTTTATTTTCTGGAACGCAACAACGGACGGATAACCTGTGTGCGGGCCGCTAATGGTGAGCCGCTCTATGAGAACATTGTGATCGACGGCCTCGCCGGAGTTTATGCATCCCCCCTGCTTGCAAATGGAAGGCTTTACATCCCGGATCTGGAAGGTAATATCGCCGTACTGGCCGCTGGAGAGGAATATCAGCTATTGCATATGAACACATTGCCGGATCAATTCACCGCATCACCTGTGGCGATTGGCCGTGACTTGTATCTGCGAGGACATAATAAATTGTGGTGCATCCGCGCCGAGGAATAGCCGGCAGATAAGATATTGATAATTGGAAAAAACATTGCTTCCGAGGGGTATAAAAGCGTCCGACGACCTTGGTCGGCGGACAAGGGAATTTCAATTACGGCATGTGCTGCAAAACAATAATGGAGCCCGAATAGAGCAATGGGGGTGTGAAACATATCTATTGCTCAAACCGGGCTCTTGACGCATTCTCAGGATCGGTTATTTGAATTATTCCGCTCGCCGACCAAGGTCGTCGAACGGTACTGACAAAAGGAGCGCTCTATGAACGATCAAGCAAAACCAATCTATGACCTGCAAGCTATCAGCAAAACCTATGACACCGGCGGCGGGCGCACGGTCGAGGTGCTCACAGACATCAATTTTAAGGTTGTGCCGGGCGAAGCGCTGTCGATTGTCGGAGCATCCGGCTCGGGCAAAAGCACCCTGCTGAATATTCTCGGCACGCTTGACCGGCCTTCTTCGGGCAAAATGCTGCTCGACGGGGAAGACACCGGAGCACTTGACGAAGCCGCTCTGGCAAAGGCACGCAACCGTAAAATCGGCTTTATCTTCCAGATGCACCATTTGCTGCCGCAATGTACCATTCTCGAAAATGTACTGATCCCCACCCTGATTAATCGCACAGACGATAATGCTGTCCAACGGGCCGAAAAACTGCTTGAGCGCATCGGTCTTGCTGACCGAATAAGTCACCGTCCTGCACAGCTTTCCGGAGGTGAATGCC
>PXDI01000027.1 GCA_003565095.1 PVC group bacterium
ACAAGGCTGGATGCCACAATCGAAGGCCGTATCGACGCGTATTGCGCAAGGCTCTTACAAAACCCCGCTGACGCCTCTGATCCTAATAAGCGTCAAGTAAAGAAACAAAGCACCCTGACACCTGCCTACTGTCGCGGAGTCCGACAAAGCTCGCGACAAAGTTCCCTGACTCCTGGCCCTCACCCCGCTCGGCGTATAAGATACATACCCAGTTGCAGATTCAGCAGCACCGGCAGCCACACAATCAGCTCAGCTCTTTCAACCGCGCTCTTTACGGCGGTCTCGGCCAAAATCACAAAAAGGTATGAAGCCATGGTGATCCCCAGCGCTATGGCAACGCCGGTGGTTGATTCACGCCGATGGGCCTGAATTCCCAGCGGGATGCCGGTCATGACAAAGACCAGTGTCAGCAATGCCAGGGCAAAACTGCTGTGCAGGGTAAAGCGCAGCACGGCGCGCCTTGCTGCAAATTGTTCCGGCGGCAGGTCGGGGAAAAAGAGGGAAGGATCTTCGATAGCGGCCAGCAGCTCGCCGGCGGTGAGGGAATCTTCATTAGGGCGGTATTCACGTCGCTGCAGGGCATCGCCGAGGCTGATCATCCAGCTATCGGCATAGCCGGCCCCGGGGCGGTTGGGGTCGAAAGGATTTATGCGCACGTCATACAGCTCGAGCATGGCCGCACCGGTTGCGCTTTCCGGCACAATACGTCCCGATCCGGCGGTAATATCGCGTGGGACTTCGCCTTCGCGGCGGTCGAGAATGCGGATATCCTGCAAGTTATTGTCTTTCCGTCTGCCGATATGCAGCGAAAAATCGCCCAGGCCGCTGACGTAGCGCCCTTCTTCAAGCAGGGCAACCATATCACCGCCGCGTATTTCCGCCTGGGCGGTGCGGCGTGCAAAATGGCTGCGCGGGGCCACAAAAAGATTATTGCCAAGGGAAAGCAGGGTAATCAGCGCGGTAACGGCGAGCGGACCGGTCATGATCTGGCGCATCCTCAGTCCGCTGGCACGCATGGCCATTATCTCCATGTCGGAGGAGAGCCGGCCGAATACCAGCAATGCACTGATCAGTGCGCTCATCGGGAGCGTGAAGCGCATTGCGGAAGGAATGCCGCCGAAAAACATTGTCAACACCGGGCGCCATGACACACCGGCGCTTAATACCTCGGTTATTCTGAAAATAACCCCGAGGCTCAGCACGCAGGTCAGAACCAGAAATGACAAAAAAAATGTCAAAAGGAACGAACCTGCAATATAACGATTAATAATTCGCATAAATCAGTTGGCAACTTATGTGAAAGCGTTGGTAAAGTAAAGCTTCACGTAAGTTGCCGTCACCCATCGGGCGCATCTGCGAGTTGGTGCATGTTTTAGAGCTGTTCTCAATAATACGGGAGCCAGCCGCTCGACGAGCTTGCTCGGCGAGCGGAACAATTCAACCAAACGTACGGAAAACAATAAACAAGCGCCCGTATTGAGCAAAAGGAGCGCTCTGCCCGAAGCTTGCTCTACTTGGGCTCTATTTGTTTTGTGAAGGTTTTTCTTTATTTGAATTTTTCCGTCCGCCGACCAAGGTCAGCGGACGTGGTTATGTCTGTTACTTTGCGACAAAACTTTTGAGAACTAGTAGAGACACCAAATCGCAGATGCGCCCTCACCCATCACACAAACGGCGATATTTCGCGCAGGCGCTCGACAATTTCCGGGACATGGCGGATCACATAGTCGACTTCGTCTTCAGTTGTATATCGGCTGAGGCTGAAGCGGGTTGACCCGGCGGCATGTTCCGGCGGAACGCCCATCGCGCGAATCACGTGCGAGGGTTCCAGCGAACCCGACGTACAGGCCGAGCCGGAGGAGGCGGCAATGCCCAGATCGCTGAGGTGATAAAGAATCGCTTCGCCTTCAATCCCGAAAAAGCTGATATTGCTGGTGTTTGGCAGGCGCGGGCTTTTGCCGCCGTTGATCAGGGTATCCTTCGGGCAGTTTTGCAGAATGCCCTGTTCCAGTTTATCGCGCAGCCGCGCCATATTATCCGCCTCACCGGCCAGATTGTCGCGCGCCAGCTCACACGCCCGGCCAAGCCCGGCAATATACGGGACATTCTCGGTTCCCCCGCGGCGTCCTTCCTCCTGATGACCTCCCAATAGAAAAGTCTGCAGGCGGGTGCCCTTTCTGACGTATAATGCCCCGATGCCCTTCGGTGCGTGCAGTTTGTGTCCTGATATCGAAAGCATATCAACCGGCATGTCGTGAACTTTTGTCGGGATTTTGCCGGCAATTTGAACGGCGTCGGTATGCATAACGCTGCCGGCCTGCTTAACCATCCGGCCGATTTGTTCAATCGGGAAGATCACGCCGGTTTCATTGTTGGCGGCCATGATGCTGACTACGGCCGGGCCTTTGGATAGTTCATCCTTGAGCTGGTGGAGATTGAGCTGACCGTCTCCGTCGACGCCGATTTCCACCACTTCATAGCCGTGCTTCTTGAAATGGCGGCAGGCGGAGAGTACCGCATAATGTTCAACCCGGCTGGTGATGATGCGCACTTTTTCCGGTGCGGCTTCAACCGCGCCGTAAACGGCCATGTTGTCGCTCTCGGTGCCGCAACTGGTGAAGACAATCTCTGCCGGATCGGCACCCAGCAGGGCGGCGACCTCTTCACGGGCCTTGTCGATGTAATGTTTCACCTGTCCGCCGAAATGATGCATACTGGAGGGGTTGCCCCACAGATCACGGAAAAACGGCATCATGGCGTCAATTACTTCCGGCGCAACCTGGGTAGTGGCGTTGTTGTCAAAGTAAAAAGTTTTCATGCGCTTTCCTCCTCAACGGTGATCTCCGGTGCCACGAACTCGCGCAGTTTTGATTCCACGACGTCTCTCAGGGTGAATTGCGCAACGTTGCAGCCGGCGCACATCCCGCGCAGCGAAACGATCACCCGGTTATCCTGCACATCTATCAGCTCAAGGTCACCGCCATCCTGCTGCAGTTTCGGCCGGATCTCCCGGTCGATGGTTTCCTCGATCAGTTTAATTTTCTGCAAAGTGGTCAGGCGCGCTTGCTTTTTCGGGGCGGTTTGAGTTTGCAGCGTCTTGCGTACTTTCTCGATTATGGCGCGGATATCGTCATGGCATGCCCCGCATGCACCGCCCGCCTTGCAGTAGTTGGTGACTTCTTCAATTGTTTTCAGGTCATTTTCCCGGACAACACTTTCGATTTCCAGGTCGGTTACACCGAAGCAGCGGCAGACAACTTCCCCTTCCAGCTCTTTCTGCTGGGTTTCGCCGGTGCGGTAATTTCGGATTGCCAGTTCAAGCGCCTCCTTGCCCAGCACCGAACAGTGCATTTTCTGCTCGGGCAGTCCGCCCAGAAACTCGGCAATATCACGGTTGGTGACTTTTTCGGCCTCTGCGAGCGTCATGCCCTTGATGATTTCAGTAAGCGCTGAAGACGAAGCAATCGCACTGGCGCAACCAAAGGTCTGGAACTTGGCGTCGGCAATCCGCTCTTTTTCTTCGTCCAGCTTGAAACTGAGTTTAAGGGCATCGCCGCAGGCCAGCGAGCCGACCTGTCCGACGCCGTCGGCGTCCTTGATTAACCCGACATTGCGCGGATTCTTGAAATGCTCCAGCACTTTATCTGTATAATCCCACATGGCTGTATCCTTGTTCCAGATGTTTTAATCCTGATATTCCTGTCGTGACTTCGTGATTTCGTGACTTCGTGACAAAGTTGTGCTATCCAAATTAATAATAAACAATACCACATTACTGCAGCGGCAGAAACTTTTTTTAATAAGCACCAAAGATTTTCGTGCATGCTGCGTCTAAATCAATGATGCAGAGAAATACGATGAAATTTGAAAAAATAAAAAAAGGGACAAAGTGCTTGACGGCGAATGTGGTATTGGTATAGAAGAGGGGTTACAAACAAATTAGAGCACATTAAGTGAGTTGGTTCACTTAATAGTCGCAAGGAGGACGAGATGAGTAA
>PXDI01000213.1 GCA_003565095.1 PVC group bacterium
AAGGGGGAGCACGGCACAACGGCACTTAAGCCCGGTTCCCAAAATAACGCTGTGTGTTCAACAATGACAGTTTTGCTCAAAACAAAACATAACTACGGCGCAACCGGGGGAAGTAACACTTCAGGAATGGGGGCTTGAACAACCCTGGACACATATGGAACCACAGGTCGGTGTCGCAGGATTAAACCTCGACCATCTGGGCATTCCGGTCATGCCGATAATCACACATTATTACGAAAACGGTGGCCTAAGGCTTAAAATCAATGCCCCGCGTGAAGCTCATGAAACATTCGACCCGCAATTATTCCTGGAAATCACAACTTTTGAAGACATCCAAAACTACATCAACAAGCATCGCCGGTCTTTTGACGCATACGGATTGAGAAAATAATAATTTTTCGAGACAGAATAGCCGAGCGGCAAAAGCTTTTGGAGCAGAGAGAGGAACAGGGTACAGAGGGGGGGGGTAGAGTACCAGGCCGTTAATAATGGGTAAGCTCATTTCTTGCCGCTGAGCTTCCGCAGAATGCGTTTCATTTTTTTCTCTTGTTCATACGCTGTTCCGCCATTGACAGTAGATTAGAGCGTTTCTCAAAAGTTTTGCCTTGATCACGCTCGCCGACCAAGGTCGGCGGGCGGCAAGAACATAATCCCGGTTATCCTTGCAATCAGTTTTCACTGCGCAAAAGCGCAGCAGTCGCTTCGATGGTGTCCTGTTTCAGCAATGCGGCGGTATACTGCCTGCATTGTGCGGTGCTCCAGCGGGCGATCCCGGATTGCAGTTCGGGCAGCCAGTGCGGATCAACGCTCAGGCGGCTTAAGCCGGCACCGATAAAAAACGGCACATAGCGCATGTCATGCGCCATCTCGCCACAGACAGTCACCGGCTTGCCGGCTTTATTGATAATGCCGATGGCGCGCGCCAGTGCGCGCAGCACCGCCGGATGATGCGGACAGTAGTATGATGCCACTTGCGCATTGGTGCGGTCTACCGCCAGCATATACTGCACAAAGTCGTTTGTTCCGATGGAAAAGAAGTCCGCCTCCGCGGCAAACGCCTCAAGCGTTTCAAGCACGGCCGGCAACTCAATCATCATGCCGACCGGCGGCGGCCAGGGAATATCGTTTACCGCCTCCAGCCGATCCGCAATCTGCATGCACATAGCGCGCGCGCGGCGGAATTCATCCAGCGAGGAAACCATCGGGAACATGATCCCGAGATGCGCACTTGATTGCGCCCCGGCTTCCAGAATGGCTTTTAACTGCTGTTCCATAATGTCGGGATGCCGCAATGTAAAGCGCACCGACCGTAAACCCAGCTCGGGATTTTCCTCTCCGGCTTCATCAAAAAATGAGAGCATCTTGTCCCCGCCGGCATCCAGCGTGCGAATGGTAACCGGACGCCCCGCCATCCGTTCAAGCAGTCGCAGATAGATCGCCTGCTGCTCTGCGGAATCCGGCAGGGTTGTGCGGATCAGAAAAGGAAATTCACTGCGGTAAAGGCCCACCCCTTCACACTGCATGCGCAATGCCAGATCCAGCTCACTTAGCAGGTTGATATTTGCCAGCAGATGAATCTGCCGCCCGTCGGCAGTGAGTGTTTCAGGTTTTACTTCAGCGGCTGACTCAGCCGCGGCGCGCACTTTTTCGCGCTGCCGGTATCTTTCTGTTACTTCATTGGAGGGATTAATGTAAAGATTTCCGGAATCGGCATCCACCATCAAATCGGTGTCGTCATTAATTTCCGCCAGCCGCGGATTGTGCGCAATAATCATCGGCACCCCGAGCGACCGGGCAAGAATGGCCACATGCGAGGTAACTCCGCCGCTGGTCAAAACCACCCCGGCAACGTTTTCGAGCGCCAGTTTCAGCATGTCCGAAGGCAGCACATCCCGCGCAATCACAATCCGTCCGGCGAGCGGAAGCGTGTCGACACTTTCGGCAGCCGCCAGGTTGGTAATCAGCCGAAGCGCCAAATCCTCTACATCCTGGGCTTTTTCGCGCAAATAGTCATGAGTTGAACGCTGGAAGCGCTGCATATATGAACGCGCCACCTCAGCCACCGCCCCGGCGGCACTCGCACCTGCGGCCACCCTGGTAAACATCCCGTCAACAAAACCGCGGTCATGCAGCATCATCAGATGCGCTTCAAAAATCAAGGCGGCCGCTTCCGGCAGCCGCTGCCCCAGTTCTTCCTGCATCCGCCGCAACTGGGCCTCGGTCCGTTCGATCGCTTTTTCGATAAGCTGCCGTCCGTCCGCGGAACCGTCTACCGGCAGATCCGGCATGACATCCTGCGCCAGCGAAAACCGCCGGTCGTAGCGCAAAGCCTGTCCGGCGGCACAGCCGGGTGCGCCGGGTTCTCCACGCAGAAACGGCGGCAGCGGTTCACGCGGCGCCGCCGGCAGCTCCTGTGCACCGTTTTCCGCCAGCATCAGCGCGCGCGCCTGCTCAACCGTCCCGGCAAGCTGCGCGGTTACCACCCGCAACGCCGCCACATCTTCCGGCACAAAAGCGCGCGACTGCTCGCGCTGCACCACCAGTACACCCACTTTTTCAATCCCGCGCAGAATCGGCACAGCCAGAAAAGCCTCATAGCGTTCTTCATCCGTCCCGGGAAAATAACGGAATGCCGGATGGTGACTGGCGCAGGATTCACAGATGGGGCGTAATTCCTTAAGCGCGGTACCCACCAGCCCTTCCCCCACCTGCATACGCACCTTGCCGATAGCTTCCGCATTCAAACCGGTCGTCGCGCGCAGCACGAGTTGCTGCGATTCAGCTTCCAGCAGATAAATTGAGCAGACATCCGCATCCAGATGCCGGGCCACCAGCTTCACCAGACGCGTCAGAAACCCGTCAAGATCCCGGCTGCCGGTCAAGGCTGCCAGAATCTCACTGGTATCCTGCAAGAAATGCAGATGTGAATGCTGTTCCATGTTTCTTACTGATCTCCCGGATTTATATTTTCCGCATCCGGCGCGGCACCGACCGCTTTGATGATCCGCTCATCGTATGAAGCGGCCACCTGCTGCCCCGGTTCCACCACCAGAAAGTCTTTTTCATCCCGGCTGCCTTCAAGCCATTTTTTGATCAGCCGCGGATCCCCGCGCAGTTCATCGTAGCTCCATTTCAGCCATTCGGCGCATGCTTGCGTATAGCTGCGGTCTGCGGCGCTTTCCGACACCCCCAGATCCACATAGGCTGCATTGTTGTACTCACGAAACCAGCCCTGCTCCATTTCCATCAGGTATTTTGCATTATCCTGACCGTATTTTTCAAGATATTGACGCAAAGTCTGCTCATAACGTTCGCGGCCGGGCTGGGTGCCGGTTTCGATCCAGCCGGGCGAATACCAGTATGTGCCGGGATGCCGGTCGAAATATTCGCGATAGGCTTCCTTTGATCCGAGCAGATGCGTAATACAGTCATGTCCGCGCACGATCACCAGCGGGATATCGCGCGCTTTTACTCCGACGATGCCGTTGCTGCACAGACCGTAACCCAGCAGAATGGCGGAATAATCACCCGGGGTAAGGTCAATCGCTTCCTGGACTTTGGCGCGCAGCAGATCCGGAGTGTTATGCAGCCCCTGTTCAAGAAAACAGAAGTCAAACGAGTTTCTTGACTGCGCCGCAAAGAAACATATCTCACGCCACAATACCCGGCAGGCAATTATCTTGTACTTTTCCATTATAGTAATTCTCAAAAGTTTTGTCTTGATTACGCTCGCTGACCTTGGTCGGCGAGCAAGAGAATTCTGAAAAACGACATTTAAAATAAAGATATGAGCCCTTTTCGAGCAAAAACTTGAGCAACCACCTTATCTTGCTCTATATGGGCTCTATTTGTCTTCTGAAAATTTTTCCTTTTAAGCTTCCTCAGGAGAATCTGTGGGTAAACTCTGGCTCCGGCAAATTCCCCATGTTGTGAAACAGGGCTATTTCTAGCACATTGAAGCTCCTAAAACCAAAGGATTTTCTCGTAACGAGA
>PXDI01000066.1 GCA_003565095.1 PVC group bacterium
ATAAAAATAGATTGCAAAATGATATTCATAGATTTAGCATGGTTCCAGATTTAACTGATGAAAATTTTGCATCTAATGCTTCAGGTGTAGCAATGAGATATAAACTCTGGGGATTAGAACAGATTGCAAGTAACATTGAGCGTAAATTTAGTAAAGCCATACAAAAAAGAATTAAATTAATCACTAATTTTCTTAACGTTAAAGGTAAGAATTACGATTATACAGAAATTGGGATGCAATTCACTAGAAATATACCAGTTCATGTTAAAGATGAAGCCGAAACGCTTAAAATACTAAAAGGTTTAGTGTCAGACAGTAAAGCATTATCATTAATGAGCTTTATAGACGATTCAAAGGCAGAAATTGAAGCTATGGAGCAAGAGCGAGACGGATTTGAGTTTGATATAGATGAAGTAGGTGATGATAATGAACGAGAAGATACAGAAAGAAGCAGAACGGATATTGAGGAACCAGAGCAAACAACTAGCACGGAATTATAATGTAAAGTTAAATGAATTGCGTGAACTAATGAGGAAGCAATTTGACAAATACGAGAAAGATGGTATATTAACACTTGATGAATTGCTTAAATATAACAGAATTAGAGCAGTAGACAAAGAAATAGTGTTAATCATAAGAGAATTATACAAAAGAAATTCAGCGTTGACAAATGAAGTGCTAGAAAATCTTTATACTAATACATTTGAAAAAACTATGAATTTCGTATCACAAAGTACAGGCAGAGAAATCAGAGGTATAGTAAGAGATTTCAATGTTGAAAAAACAATTAATGAAAACATGGCAGGTTTTAATTGGGCAGATAGATATGACAGACACAGAAACGAAGCTATATACAAAGTAAGAGAAACAGTAAGAAGTGGATTAAGCGAAGGTCAAAGCTATGGCACAATGTCGCAGAATTTAAAAAAGACATTACAAGGCGATGTAGAGCAGCCTGCTAGAATTATTAGGACAGAGGGCAAAAGAGTACTAGCACAAGCACAAAAAGACAGCCTGGACCATGCCAGTAGTCAGGGCGTCAAAATGATTAAGATATGGCGAACTTCTAAAGATGAAAGAGTTAGAGGTAATAACCCTAAGGATTTGGCCGACCATGTTAGCATGGAGGGGCAGACAGTAGATTATGAAGATAATTTTATATTACCAGACGGCACAGAAACATTTGCTCCGGGACTTTCAGGAGTGGCAAAGCACGACATCAACGAACGGTGCTACATGGTAATTGATTTTAAATAATAAAAATAAAATTGAACTTATAGGGCTCAGAACTATAAGGGCTAGGAGGAAAATATGTACAGATTAAATTTACAATTATTTGCAGAGAATGAGCAAGGTGAAACAGAAGTAGAAGAAAACAAGACTTATACACAAGAGGAATTACAAGACATATTGCAAAAAGAAACAGATAAGAGGGTATCTAACGCAATAAAGAAACGTGAAGAAGTGTTAAGGGAAGAAATGAGGTTAACAATTGAGCAAGAGAAAAAAGAAGCGGAAAGACTTGCAAAGTTATCGTCAGAAGAAAAAGAAAAAGAAATAATTGAAAGAACTAGAAAAGACATAGAGCAAAGAGAATTAGCATTGAAACATAAGGAATTGCTAAGCGATACTAAGGACATGCTGTATGAAGAAAAAATACCAGTTACTTTTGCTGATATGTTAATTAAAGAAAATGCAGAAACCACGCTAGAAACAATTAAGAAATTCAAAATTGAGTGGCAAGAAGCTTTAGAAGATTCCGTAAATGAAAGATTAAAGGGTAAGACGCCTAGCAAAGGTACTAAAGACACAACAGAAAAGAATCCATTTAGCAAAGAACATTTTAACTTAACAGAGCAAGGAAGATTGTATCAAGAAAATCAAGCAGAAGCTGAAAGACTTAAAGCTTTAGCTAAAAATTAAATTATAGGAGGAAATACAAATGGCAAAAACAAAAATTAGTGATGTAATCGTGCCTAGCGTTTTTAATGATTACGTTATCGAAAGAACAGCAGAATTATCAGCATTATTTCAAAGTGGTATAGTATCAACAAGTCCAGAATTAAACAGATTAGCAAGTGCAGGCGGTAGATTAATCAACATGCCCTTTTGGAATGATTTGGATGGCGATGATGAATTATTGTCAGATTTACAAGCATTAACACCTCAAAAAATCGACGCGGAGCAAGATATTGCAGCACTATTGATGAGAGGTAAGGCATGGAGTGCTAACGATTTAGCTAAAGCATTATCAGGCGATGACCCTATGCGGGCAGTTGCTGATTTAGTGGCTCAATATTGGAATAGAAGATGGCAAGCTACATTAATTTCAACTCTAACAGGAGTATTTGGTGCAGCTAGCATGGCTGGCAACGACACAGATATTTCAGGGCAAGGCGGGGCAGATGGTATCATTGGAGCAGGTACGACTATAGATGCATTGCAATTATTAGGCGATGCCAAAGACAAATTAACAGCATTTGCTATGCATTCAGCTACACAAGCAAAATTAGCTAAAGATGATCTAATTGATTTCAAACTGGATTCAGAAGGTAGACCAACTATCCCGACATACTTGGGCAAGAGAGTAATAGTAGACGATGGTTTACCAGTTGCAGGTAACACATATACAACTTACGCATTTGGCGAAGGTGCAATTGGATATGGAGAAGGCGGAGCACCAGTACCAACTGAAATGGATAGAGATTCATTGGCTGGAGATGATATTTTAATCAATAGACGTCACTTTATATTACACCCTAGAGGAGTAGCTTTCCAATCAGCAGTAGTTGCAGATGCAAGCCCTAGCAACGCAGAATTAGCAAATGCTAACAACTGGGCGAGAGTATATCAAAATAAGAATGTAAGAATGATTAGATTTAGACACAGAAATGCATAGTAGAAAAAATAAAAATTAGGAGGAATATATAAATGAGCGAAATACTAAAAACATTCAGAGAAAACACTTATGTAACAAAAGAATTCAATGATTTTTTAAGTGGTTTGATATCAGGCGTAAGCGGTGACATTGATGCAGTAATCATACCTGCTGAAGCTGATGCACTTGAAGTTACTAATGCTGAACTTGACGCAGGTTATGAGTTCGAAGTAGAATTAAGGATTATAAATAGCGATGGAAAAACATTGAATTTCTACAATGGCGAGTTAAATGTAATTGTAGTAAATGATAGTGCAGCTGGAACTGTAGCAATTAACGAAGAAGATGCAGGCGTAGCAGGTGCAAATGTTAATGAAGATTTAACATTTAGTGATGGAATATTGAAATTTAAAATTACAACTGGTGGTACTTGGGATAATACTGACGATGATAAAATTGAAATTACGCTTGATGATGCAGATGTTAAGATATTAGGTGTGTCAGTGAAAACTGAAGAGCATAAGGTATTAGAAGCGATTGCAAATCCGTAACAAGGAGGGGTTAATTCCCCTCTAATTTTTTATATGGGAGGAACTTATGAGCATATTTACAAACACAGGAGCTAAGGGATTACCTAAGTCGTTAGAAGTAGCTAGAAAAGATATAGATACTAAAATTACAGAAATAGACGGAAAAGTTGAAGCAGTAGAGGGAAGAGTTGCTGAAAATGTAGCAAAAGCAGCAGGAGATAACCCAACTAAAGCAGAGTTTGATGCTTTAATTGATGCTTTAGTTGATGCAGGATTAATGTTAGAAAGCGAGTGATATAAATGAGCGTTACAGCATTTAATTTGATGAGGAGAAAGCAAAAGGCCCTGCAAGATAAAGTAAATATTGAATTAGTCGAAGAAATAATCGATTATGAGAATATGACCAACGAAAAGTTAAGAAAAATGTTAGATGATAAAAATATTAAATACAGTCCACGTGCGACAAAGAAAGAATTAATCGAATTAGTGGAGGGCACGTAATGTCACAAATACGAACCACAGAGGCATTAGAAAAAGTAGTTGAACAAATTAACGGTAATAAAGTACTAG
>PXDI01000264.1 GCA_003565095.1 PVC group bacterium
ACGTTCGATCCACTTATAAATGGTGTCGCGCTTGACGCCGAGATAAGCCGCGACCTCATCTACTGACAACCATCGGTCTTCGCCAAAAAGCTTCGCCCCGACAAGTCGATCTTCCATGTGCTTTGTCCTCTGCTATCACCACATTACATGCAGAAAAGGGCAAGAACCCTTTCACAAGGTCGCGCGAAATGTAACAGAGCCTGTCCAATAGAGCAAGCTCAATTCGGTCTCAGCGGGTTAAAATGCACGATGGGATGTGGAAAAGAGCGAAAGGTGGCGGAGCCCCGGAAGTGCCATAGCAGCCGCCGATCCGCCGTCGCCCTGAAGGGCTATGGCGGGACAGGCTTCCGGGCAAGCAAAAGCCGATGCCGTTCTTGACGGCAAGCGCCGCCTCGCCGGGGCCGCTTGCGGTCCCGGCGTTTTGCGGCGCGGCGGCTTTTGCTGCCCGGAGTGAGGAAACCCTTCGACAGGCCCTTCGGCAGGCTCAGGGCGGGCATGGCTGCTTCCGCCTTCGCTGAAGCTACGGCGGACAGGCCGGCACAGAGGGGGCCTGCCGGCTGAAGCGTGGTTTGGTTGGGGGGTAGTAGTTGTTTTTGGGGTAGTTTAGTTAAAAATACAGGATCTAGGACGGCATCTCCGGCGTAATATAGACCATCTTTAACTTGAATTGACCGGCATCCGGGGCATATTCTGGATCGTGAATGGTTCGGGCGTACATCAAGGTTGGCCGCCATCCGTAGCTCAAGGGGTAGCGCAGAGCGTAGGATGGCAGGCCATTATAAGCATTATTGTTTAACTAAAGTCAGGAGCCCCGGTTATGAGAGCTAAACTTATCCTCTGTGTGATCCTTGCGTTTGGTTTTCAGGTGATTACAACCCCCACGGCTTTGAATGCCGACGACGAAGCCACTACTCCCGCTCAAAATATCAACGAACTTCAGGATGCCATCGAGCGCGGGGCGGAATATCTCCGCGCATTGGCCGAAGAAGATGATGAAGGCTGGTTTTACCCGCCGCGCCGCTCCATGAACCGCCGCAGGGTCGGCGAACGGACGGTTGAAGTCCGCTACCGCCGCGAAACCGTTGAACGCCCGGTCTACGAATATAATAATGTTGAGGTTTACCGTAATGTCAAAGTCGGCGACTCCATTGACGCGGTGACAGTCCGCCAGAAAGTAACCGAGCGCAGACGGGGCAGACAGATCGGCACGCGTCAGGAAGAACGGATGGTGCGTGATCCTGAAGGCAGTGTTGTCCGGCAGGAGACCCGTCCGATATGGGAACATGACGTTGAAGCGCCGGACGAATGGCGCGCCGGACAGTTCGGCCAGAATGCGATGGCGGCATATTCCATGATTCGCGCCGGAATCGATCCCTCTGACAGCGTGGTCATCACTGTTCTGGACAACCTGACGACACTCTACGAAAGCTTCGGCCTGCCGGACTGGACATGGGATCTGGCATGGTCAGCCGTAGCACTTTCAATGTCGCACGATAACCGCCACCGTGATATGGCCAAAAAACTTACAGGCAAACTGCTTGATGGCCAGATAGCCTCCGGTCCGGCCGCGGGTTTCTGGGGACCCACCAGCATTAACACCGAGCTGCTGGCGGCTCTCTGGTTAAGGCGCGAACAGCTTGGCGAGCAGTTGATCAACGCACGCGCAAGATTTGAAGAACGCGGCAGACGCAGCGACGAGGAAGAAGCCGAACGGGCGCAGAACGCTGTTGGTGAAATTCTGGCGGAAATGCAGAAAGTAACAATGACCGCCCACTTGCCTATGCGAGGAGTCGGCCGGGTCAGACTTAATAGCGATATGGCTCCCTCAATTGACGTGGCAATGCCGGCTGATCATATTTTCAATCAGCAGTCGGCCGATCTTGAAAGCACCGCCGCCGCACTGCTCGCCCTCGCAATAGCCGGCAAGCAGGAGCTGGTCCCAATGGAAACAGAGCGCCCGCTTGACAAAAGCGGCCGTCTGGCAGCAAGACCTTTCACCCCGCCGGTCAGGGCGGGAAACGTCCTGTCAGCCGCAATGCAAAATGTCAGCAGGGCGCAGAACCCTAACGGGATGTGGGCCGAAGGAAATATAATTCAACCGGTAACCGCATTCCGTGATGCAAAAAGTGCACCGGGCGTCACTCCGCAGACCCGAGCGCCGCGCTTCCCCGATATTGAGAATCCCGCCACATTTACTGCCACCTCTCAGGGTGCCGCGGCGCTCCAATCGATCGGAACCCTCGGCGGCCCCGGAGCAATGGCACAAGTTCAACAGCGCATCGGTTTTGCCGGCGAAATCGCCCTGCCCTGGCTCAGGGAACTGCAGAAAGCCGAATATGGCGCAAACATTGGCGGACGCATGCCGCCGTTTGAAGCATTTTCCCATATCGCCGGGTTTCTGCCAGCCGTCGAAAAGGAAACCGCCAACGCACTGCGAGAGGAAATCAGTTCCTACCTGCTCGCAGAACAAACCGGCGACGGATCATGGCGCGCAAGAGGTAATACCGATTTTGTCCCCACCAGCTACCGCGCACGCATGGAGGTTATGCCGGGGCTGCCCCGCAACGCGCGCGCCAGGCGCGATTTTGACTACTCGCAACCACACGTCCCGGTTGACAAGGAAGACGGCCATTTCGCAAGAATCTTCAGAATGCACCGCCACGTAACCCCCACCGCTTATGCACTAATCTCACTGGCTGAAATTGCAGAGCAGTTGCAGAATTGAGCTCCCTGAACATTGCCTGAAAAACAAATAAGCCCCCCATCTTCAATTTAGTTTGAAGAAAACGCCTCTGATATGCGTATATAGGGTGGAACGGGAATTTATTGGCAAGCCTGTCGGTGGACGATAACGTGTCTGCATCGTAATCCGTTATCGTCGCCGTAGTCGTCAACCGAAATAGACGTAAAAAAGAAGAGCAAATGGGGGAGTCATCAAAATGAAAACACATGCCTTGTTGCGCGGAATAACCGGATCAATTCTAATCGCCATGCTGGCCGCGGTAGCACTAATTGCGCAAAATGACGCCGTGCCAACCGATCCGCCGCCCGACGCCTCCTGGTCAAAAGTAAACGAAGCGCGTGACAAGGGTCTGCCGCAAACCGCGATCAGCCATCTTGAGCCCATCATAGCCGAAGCCATGGCCAACGGACGCCACGCCGAAGCCATCAAAGCCATCTGGACTAAAATCTCTTTTGAAGGGCAGATCGAGGGCAACAAGGCCGAGGAGAATGTCGTCCGGCTGGAAGCCGCCATCGCCGCAGCACCCGAGGATATGCGCCCGCTCATGCAGGCCATTCTGGCAAACTGGTACTGGACCTATTTTCAACAGAACCGTTGGCGCTTCCAACAACGCACTCAGACCGCCGAACCCCCCGGCGACGATTTCACCACCTGGGATCTGTCACGCATCATCGCCGAGATCGACAAGCATTTCACCCTGGCACTCGCCAACGAGGAAATACTAAAAGCCACCCCGATTGCAGCATTCGACGACCTCCTGCTAAAAGGCAACATGCCGGATGATTACCGCCCTACCCTGTTCGATTTCATCGCCCACGATGCCCTGCGCTTTTACCAGGCCGGTGAACAAGGCATTGCCATGGCCGAAGACACCTTCGCCATCGCCGATGTCAGCCCGGTCTTTGCTCCGGTTGATGATTTTCTGGCCTGGGATCCGCAAACCACCGATACCAATTCACCCAAATTCAAGGCTGTCCACCTTTTCCAGAATCTGCTCGCGTTCCATCGCGACGCCAACAATACCAACGCCTATATCGACGCCGACCTGCATCGAATCAACTTCGGTAAGAATCAGGCTTTCGGCCCGGAGGTTAACAGCAACTACTCCGCCGCACTGGAACGCTTCATTGAAAAATGGGCTGAGAACAAAATCAGCGCGCGCGCCATGGCCCATTTGGCAAGTGTGTTTTTTCAGGAAGGCGAGTATTTGCAAGCCCACGCGCTGGCCGGCC
>PXDI01000255.1 GCA_003565095.1 PVC group bacterium
ATGTTAAGATTGAGCTTAAGGGAAGTTCTACAGGCGATCAAAAACAATGAGCGTGCTGAATGTCTATTTGAATAGCCAGCGGGTCGGGGTGCTTGACCATGATTCTGCCGGCATGATGAGCTTCACCTATGCTGATGAATGGCTTAAGCAAGAAGCGGCGATGCCGATTTCCCGAATGCTTCCCTTGTCTTCGGAGACCTACGACAATAAACATTCCCGCCCGTTTTTCGCAGGGGTTCTTCCTGAAGAAGGGCCTCGTGCAATCATAGCCAGGATTCTTGGAATAAGTGAGGGGAATGATTTTGCGATGCTGGAGCGGATTGGAGGCGAGTGTGCCGGGGCTGTCAGCGTTTTGCCTGAAGGGGTGGAGCCCGCACCCTTGGAGAAGCACATTCGAGTGCTTGATAAAAATGAGTTGGCGGCAATTGTGGAGGAGTTGCCGCGTCGTCCGCTGATGGCGGGAACTGAAGGGGTGCGACTTTCACTGGCGGGAGCTCAGGACAAGTTGCCGGTTGTGATAGAGGGGAATGGGATTGCGTTACCGCTGGGTAATACGCCAAGTACGCATATTATAAAGCCCGAACCGGAACGTTTTCCAGGTTTGGTTGAGAATGAGGCTTTCTGCATGGCACTTGCCCGTAGTGTTGGCATAAGTGTGCCAGACACGGAAATGCGCTTGATAGGTGGAAAACCATCCATAATTGTCACCCGTTATGATCGCAAACCAGGGGGTGACGGTATCATCCGGTTGCATCAGGAAGATTTCTGTCAGGCGCTTGGCTGTCCGCCTGAACGAAAATATCAACAGGAGGGAGGTCCGACTGTTAGAAGCTGTATAGGGCTTCTGCGAGAGTGGTCTTCCGCCCCAGTGCTCGATATAGCGGCCTTTGTTGATGCCTTGATTTTAAACGTGTTGATCGGTAATGCGGATGCCCATTCAAAGAATTACTCCATAGTTTACGCAGATGACTCAAGGCGTCTGGCTCCGCTTTATGACCTTGTATGTACCCTGGTCTGGCCGGATTTATCAAAACGTCTGGCAATGAATATAGGGCATGCCAAAATTATAAACGACCTAAATCCTGCGCACTTTAAGAAAATGGCAGAAGAATGTGAACTGGGGTGGCCGATGGTGCGTGAGCGTATTCAGAATCTTGTCGGAAAAGTCTTTGATGCCGTCGGTGATTTGAAGTTTGCGCCATTGAGTGCCGATGGGGTGACGGATAGAATCAGAGAGCTGATTCAGCAAAGGTGCCGCAAGCTGCAGGGCTAGATCGGCTCTCAAAAGTTTTGTGGCAATCGAACAGATATAATCACGTCCGCTGACCTTGGTCGGCGGACGGAAAAATTCAAGTAAAGAAAAACATTCAAAAGACAAATTGAGCCCATATAGAGCAAGATAAAGTGGCTGCCCAGGTTCTTGCTCCAGCAGGGCTCGTCTCTTTATTTTCTGTGTCGTTTTTCAGAATTCTCTTGCTCGCCGACCAAGGTCAGCGAGCGTGATCAAGACAAAACTATTGAGAATTAGGCTAGATCAACGGCAGCGGTGAATTGATTGCTTCAAGAATGGCATATTGCTGTTCGTTGAGGGTGTTAATTTCGGCCTGCCAGAATGCTGCGGAACCCCAATCGGGGGAAAGCCGCGAAAAGCCGCCGTCGTACTGCTGGTGTGCACACCATGCCAGATAATGAATCATACGCATAAAACGCAATGGTTCGATCAAGCGCAGGTTTGCGCGGTTGAGTGTGCGGAATGTTTCGTAACCTTCCAGCAGCATTGCCGCCTCGGGCAGGGAGTCATGCAGTCGTCCGGGCAGCAGCATCCACAAATCCTGCACGGCGGGGCCTTCAGCCATATCGTCAAAATCAATCAGCGATAGCGGTTCATCGGGCCGCCAGATCATGTTGTTCTTGTGGCAGTCGCCATGGATTCTGATTGTTTCCAGATCTTCAAAAAGCGGGGTAATAACTTCCAGTACATTGTCGACAGTTTCTTCAAAACGGTCACGCAGATCGGGGCGGCTGATGTGGTCATCAAGCAGATACTGAATGTGGTCCTCGGTTGAGGCGTCAGGTGCCATCAGGATGCGATCGCGGGTTTTATGGCGCGCTCCTACGACGTGCACGCGCGCAAGCAGGCGGCCGATTTCACGCCATTGGGCTTTGTCCGGTTCGTCCAGTGCGCGTCCGCCACGTTTGGGAAAAACGGCAAAGTACATGCCGTCGCTGCATTGCAGGGGGTTGCCGTCGTTGCAGAGCAACGGCGCGATCACCGGCAGTTCATCGCTTTGCAACTCTAACAGGAAATCCTGCTCGTCTTGTAAAGCCTCCGGGCTCCAGCGTCCGGGGCGGTAGAACTTGGCCACTACCTTTTCACCGTCTTCCAGTTCCACTTCATAAACGCGGTTGATATAGCTGGTGAGCGGACGGCAGATGCTGGTAGTGCGCCGGCCGAGGGCCGCCTCGACCAGATCCAGCACATGTTCGGGCACGAGATGTGAAAAGCCGCTTAAGTCTGGCGGCGCGGTTGTGTTACTCAAAACGTAGTTCTCCTTGATTTGTTCACGACATTAGCCTGAAACGCATTGCAATGTAAAGAATGCCGGCTAGAATTGCCGTGCCGGCAGGGGATAGTAAAGCTTCAGAATTCATTCCCAGTTCGCTAGCCAGGGAAGAGTTGACTATGACAGATTGTGGTGCCTTTACCGGCTCAGGACGCTGGCGCGTAAAAAGCGGGGCAGGCAGGCTTGTGTAAGTGTTTTCAAGTTTCCAGCCTGTGTTAACTTTGCTTTTTTGGGGTTTCATGTTTTCAGACTATCGTTTCAGGTGGGTTGGTGACGAGTCTCAATTAAGAGGACGGATATTCAGCAATTCTAATTATGGCCGATTTTGTAACGGTCGGGACGCTTCCTGCCTGTCGCGTTCGCGACGCAGACAGGGAGCCCGACCCTCCAAACAGACCAAACCCCCTTGTTTTTTTCTTATGGAGGGACGACCTCTGTGTCGTCCATATCTGTAAGTCTGTAATTAGAATTGCTGGGGGCAGCGCTAAGGGCTTGCCAAAGACATACTCACAACGTAAATAATGCCGTGCACAATTTACATAATTGATGTGCAAAAAGGGAATTGCTTGAACAGGCGGGAGCAGAATAAATGGCTTTGTTGAGTCTGAAAGATGTCAGTTTGAGTTATGGCGGACACCCTTTGCTTGATGATGTTGAGTTACACATTGAGCGGGGTGACCGTATTTGTCTGCTGGGGGTAAATGGCGCGGGCAAGAGCTCGATGCTGAATGTGCTGGCCGGTGAGGCACAACCGGATGCGGGCGAAGTGGTACGCTCATCCGGCATGCGGGTGGCCATGCTGCCGCAGCAGGTTCCGGCCGGGATCAGCGGATGTGTCGAGGAGATTGTTCTGGGCGGGGTACGTGATGGAGCATCTGATGCCCGTGATGCGGCGGTAACAATCAGTCGTCTGCAACTTGATCCGGCGGCGGAGTTTGCCAATCTTTCCGGCGGGATGCAGCGGCGCGTGCTGCTGGCACGGGCGCTGGCGGGTGCGCCGGATCTGGTGTTGCTGGATGAACCGACCAACCATCTCGATGTCGATTCGATCGATATACTTGAGACCTATCTGACGAGATACTGCCGGACTTTCTTGTTTGTAACGCATGACCGTGCTTTCCTGCGCCGGTTGGCATCGCGTATTGTTGAGCTGGATCGCGGTCACCTTTATGACTGGCGCTGTGATTATGACACGTTTCTGGTGCGCAAAGCCGAGGCGTTGCATGCCGAAACAAGAGAGTGGGAACGGCTGGACGAGCGGCTTGACAAGGAGGAGGCGTGGCGCAGGCAGGGGGTGAAGGCGCGGACGTGCCGGAACCAGGGGCGGTTGAAGGCGCTGGAGGCACTGCGGCAGGAGCGGCGGCAGCGCCGTGAACGTACCGGAACGGTACAAATGTCAATTGAGTC
>PXDI01000024.1 GCA_003565095.1 PVC group bacterium
ACGAACCCACAAACTCCCATACCCACATACTCACAAACATAGGGGAGAAAAACCAATGAGCTCCAAGTACTTGATGAAACGACGATTAGCCCCAAGACTGGGGCGCAATTATTGACAGAACAGCAATATACACATAAGGAGACAGTCATGAAGACAAGTTGGATGGCGGTGGCGGGAATACTGGTGGCGGGCGGAATGATTGCTGGTGGATGCAACCGAAGCGCGGATCCGGCCGGGGCGCCGGGGGTTGGTGAGCGCAGCGGTGCGGCGGTGGATAACGCGGCGGAGAAAACCGCGGAGGCCGCCAAGGCTGCCGCGGAGAAGACAAAAGAAGTCACTGGCAAGGCGCTTGAAAAGACCGGTGAGGTGATGGGAAACGCCGGCGAGAGCATGGAAGAGACCGGCGAAAATATGCAGGACTAATAGGCTATCCGAAAAAAACAGGAGGCATGCTATGAGTGGGAATTCAGATATTGTGCAGGGGCGTATCAAGGAAGCGGCCGGGGCCATGACAGGCAATGAAAAGCTGCGCAAAAAAGGCCGGCAGGATCAGGCGGTGGGCCGGGTGCGAAAAACTGCATCAAAAGCGGTCGATAAAGTTGCGGATAAAATGCGCAAATGATGTAAATCTGAATGTGAGAATTGAGATGGACGATCCGAACTCCACATGTATCTTACGTGGAAGAGCGATCTCTCCCGGTCTGGCGGAAGGCAGCGCTTATATCCATCATGACATGGTCAGGCTGCTGGATGCGGCGGTAGCCATTGAAAAAAAGGATGTCGAGCAGGAGGTTGGGCATCTCGAAAATTCTACTGCAATGATTACGGAGGATTTGCTTGCCTTGGCAGCGCGGGTAGAGCATGAAATGGACTCGCAGCTTGCCGCCGTTTTCGATACCCATCAAATGATGCTGAATGATCCAGCGCTGAAGAAAGAGCTGCGCGCGGAGATCAGCGGGAACCTGGTCAGTGCCGGCAGTGCGGTTAAGGCGGTGTTTCTGCGGTGGGAGAAACGTTTCCTGTTGATGGAATCGCAGATGGCAAGACAGAAGGGCGATGACATGCGGGACATTTCCAAGCGCCTGACAAATGCGCTGGCGGGAATCAGAATTCACCCGTTGGAACAAATTCCCGCCGGCAGTGTCCTTGTCGCCCGGCGGCTGCTGCCATCCGAGATTATCTTTCTCGCGCAGAATTCGACCGCGGCGGTTCTTTTGGAATACGGCAGCACCGGTTCACATGCGGCTTTGTTTGCACGCGAGATCGGCCTGCCCTGTATCGCGAACATTCGTCAGCTCCTCAAGAAAATACCTGCCGGGAGCTGGGTGCTGGTTGATGCGAATCTGGGAGAAGTGATCCTTGATCCGCAAGATAAGCACCAGACCGTTTTTCAGGAGAAAGTCGTTGCCATGCGCGAGTCGTCAGCCGCGGCCCGATTGCTGGCTCAGGAGCCGGCGGTCACGCGGGACGGGGTTGCCATCGCCGTGTTGGCCAACGTGGGATGCCGGGATGACACGGAGCGAGCCATGGCAGACGGTGCGGAGGGGATCGGCTTGTATCGAACCGAGCGGGCCTATATGGGCCGAATGACGCCACCGGATGTTGATGGACTGCTTGAGGAAATGCGCTGGACCCTGGAGCCTGCCAAAGAAAAACCAGTCTACGTGCGTCTGCTGGATATCGGTGCCGACAAGCCGTTGCCGTATACCGGTTTCATGGCGGAAACAAATCCCGGACTGGGCCGCCGGGGTATTCGTTTGCTGTGTGAGTACCCGCAACTGCTGAAGACGCAGTTGAGCGCAATTTTGAAGCTCTCAAGGGAGTTTGACATACGGATTCTGGTACCGATGGTTGTACTGCCGGAAGATCTCGCAACGGTGACGGAATGTCTCACACGGCTGGGTTCCGAGCTGGGGATTCTGCCACTGCCGCCCATCGGGGCGATGATAGAAACCCCGGCAGCAGCGCTCTCGGTCGCTGCCATGGCCCCGTACGTGGATTTTCTGAGCTTCGGCACAAACGATCTAACCCAATACGCTTTTGCCGCCGACCGGGAGAATGCCGCGGTTGAGCAGTACTTTCTGGATTCTTCCGCTGTGATCTTCAGGCTGCTCAAGATTGCGCATAATGATGCGTCCGGGCTGCCACTGTCGGTCTGCGGCGAGCTGGCGGGTCGCCCGGCGCATATTACCCAGCTCCTGCAGTGCGGCATACGGACGTTCAGCGTTGCGCCGCCATTGATTTCGACAATCAAAGCAGCCATTCGTGATGCGCGATGTAATGCGGAGAAAGTGCCGGACTGATTCAGTCGCGAGGGTGAACGACGTGAAGCGTTATGGACATTGGGTTAAATGGGGCGGCCTTGCATGCGTGGCCGGATTGCTGGCGGCGTTATGGAGCGGGCTGGTTCTCGCCGAGTTGAACCGTTTTTCGGCTTGGCTGGCACTGTGCGCGGCGGTACTTGCAGGAGCAACCGTCTGGCGGCATTTCAGCCGGAAGCCGCTCGATCAAACATCGCATGATGAGCAGCTCCGGTGGCTCCTGGTCGTAGTGGCGCTGGCAATACTGTCACTCACCTTAACTCTTCCGCCATCAGAGTTTATTCTGGGCGGATGGGATCCCGGTGTATATGTTCACACTGCCGCCGGATTGGCGCGTGACGGCAAATTGCTTCAGATCGCGCCGGATTTGGCAGCCTTGGATGCGGAGAGCCGGACGCTTATCGGCCGGCAGGGGCAGAACGCGTGGGAACCGTTCCTCGGCATGCGCATGCTGCCTGATGGCCGCATCTCACCGCAATTCTACCATCTCTATCCGGTCTTGATGGCGCTGCTGTGGGCCTGCGGTGGTGTGCGGGCGGCCCTGCTGGTCAATCCACTGCTGAACGTGATTTCAATCGTGGTGATGTATCTGTGGGCGTGCCGTTGGGTGCGGCCACGCTGGGCGTTCGTGGCGGCGTTACTGTTGGCGCTCAATCCGGCGCAGCGTGACAGGCCGGGCCTTGCTGGAGCGCTCAATGCGCACCAATTCCCGTTTTGCTTTCCGTCCAATCCGGTGCCTACTGGTTTGCAGTTGCCTGCTGCCATCGCCATCCCGGCTGCTGCGCTACTATGGTAAAACAAAGCCGGTATGGATTCCGTGGCTGTACCTGATTCATCCCTTTCACATGCTGCGCAAAATGCTCATACCGTAAAGCAGGAGCTATGAAAGGACGCGTAGGAGGAAGGCCGGCGGACGAGGGGAAGGCGCATTCAAGACACAACTTCCGCCCTGTGCTTATTTCAATAAATACCGATTGGTTAAAACCGACCCGCCGACTGTGTGCTGTCCGATAAGCCATTCATGCTTGTTTGTGCAGACGTACTGGGAATATAATATATTCTGTGATCCGAGTGCTTCGTTCTGAACAAAAATTGATTGAATATAGTAGCCTGCGGACTCGCACACGGGACATATCACATTGAGCGGTTGCATGGAATCACTCAGGCTTGTGGCTTCGTTCGGGAAGTACGCTTTAGGATCAGTATGTTCCATGTCTTTATGCATCAGTATGTGGGGAAGCTGGGCGCAGGATGTCATTCCCGAAAGAATAAGACAGAACGCGATCCCGGCTTTGCTGATCCCGGAGAATAACATGATTTTCCCGCTTTTTTTGGGTTTGTGCTCACAAATTTCATCCCTTCTGATAAAGACAGATTACACGATTGGCCGGATATTCGGCTATGGGGTATAACCCGACCAGTCCGTGTGGGGGGGGCGGTTTTGTAGGGTTTCTCCCTATAGCAATCGTTACGACCTTTGTGTAGATTATGGGCAACAAAGATAGATGGCCTCAAAGCCGTAGAAAAGGTGAGAATATGAAGGGAAGGGCAGGAAAATGACAATGACAAACGTATCAATCCCGCATCTGACTGAGCACAACCGGAACCTATTGAATAAGGGGATGGTTACACACCGGATTTTGC
>PXDI01000147.1 GCA_003565095.1 PVC group bacterium
CGCCGCATCCGCGCCTCAAAGGGCAGGCTCATCTCTCCGCGCAATATACGACTGATAACCCGGTTCGGCCTGTAATTTGTGGTCGCCTGATGGAGCGACGTGCAGACAGCATCCCCGCTCCGGCCCGACACAGGCGGACAGAAAACCCAATACATGCGATCGGTATCCGAGCGCTCCGGCCCGGCTGCGAACCCGCGTTTGCCGGCCCCGATCAAACGGCCCTGTAGCAGCTTCATACCGTAGGTTGCTAGAAAATAATCGACAACAAATTTGGCCAGCGCCCGTGTTTGCGGGTCGGGACTGAAATCGTAAAGATTCAGGAATGACGCAATCGTATAGACGTAGTAAATACTGGAATCGTATTCCCCGTTGCCGGTCTCAGACAGACGGGCGGCAAAATCCTGCAGCATTTCCAAGACAAGTCGCTGTGCCTCTTCGCACGAACAGCCGGAAACCGCAGCGCCGGAACCGAACCACTGAGCATACAGCAGCGCACTTGTCCGCCACTGGGTTTTATGATTTTCTGTTCCGCCATCCGCACGGTTACCTCCCAGCAGCTCACCGGGCTCCCCCACAAGATTAAAAGGAACAGAGACCGGCAGGAGATGTTCACGGCTGCCATCAGATGCGTGCCGGGCCTCGGCGTACTCCGCAACAGCCTCTCGCAGCGCCGCATGCCACCCCGCATCCATCTTTTCATGCAGAAGCCCATACAACCGGACCCAATTCATTGCCGCAAAATGGTACTGTTGACGCAGATTGCCGGGAATGCTCAGAAAACTCCGAGCAGCCGAATCGTCAGGGACCATCAACAACCGGGCGGTCACAACGGGCAGATCATATTTGAGCGGATCGCCGCCAAAGCGGGTAATACGGCCCTCGGCATCACGCTCAAGCGGCCCGAAATATCCGGTCGGCCCCTGCTTGAAACGCCGGCCGCTGTATGGGGAAATAATATCCTCACCTTCAAGCGCCCATGACTCCATCGGCAAGCCGGTGTCGGGACAAGTTGATTTGGCCTTGCCGCGGCCATACTTTTGCGCCGCGAGGTGTGCAACAGTTTCCCGGATCCGCCCCAGAAAACCCGCTTCATCGGGATATGTCGCAACATCCCACGGATCCAAAACCCGCTCAAAATAATCTGTACCCGAATTACTAAAAGTCATCTCCCCACGCACGTTTTACAATCTCATCTTCAGTCTGCGGTCTGCGGTCTGCGGTCTGCGGTCTTCCGTCTTCCGTCTAATCCCTACCCCCCGCCCGGCATGAAGCCCGGCAGCAACCCGCTCTGCGCCACAAAAATAACGATGGTTACCGTCAGCGGACTGAGCACTGTTGAATAAAAAACCGTCCGTGCGGCAAAGTCGGGATGATTGTCGAACTCAAGACAAATCAGCATGGCGTTGACGGCAGTCGGACTGCAGGATGCGATTAACAGCATCTGCGCGAGATAACCGCTGATGCCGAACAGATAGATCAATCCCAGACCCAGCAGCGGAGCCGCCAGCAGGCGCAATATAACCGTCAGCTTCACCGGATAATTATTGTGCCCCTTTCTCACCAGCGCAAGCTGCGCCCCGAGCGTACAAAGCGCGATAGCCAGAAATGCGTCCTTGATGTATACAATAACGCGCCAGATCGGCTCCAATGCACTTCTCACCATGGGCTCTGCATCTCCCAGCAGCCGCCGGATGCCCAGTGTCATCAACGCCGCCGCCAATGCATAGATCGGAGGAAATTTGGCAATATGCAGCAGATTCTCCTTCCAGTGCCGGTCCTTTTTTCCCGACGCCGCCAGCAAAACCCCGTAGGTAAAGTTTGCAAAATTCTGCGTGATTACCACAAATACCTGCCGGCTCATTGCCCATGCCCCCATGTCAAGCGGACCAAAAGCCAGATCCTGTACCGGCAACCCGAAATTACCCGAATTATAGAAGATGACCGTCATCATGCCGGCGGAAAGCTGGTCCGGCGGCACCTTGCGTAATCGCAACACCAGATAACTGACGAATGAAAGACAGACCAGCAAGGCTAATGAAAAACCTACAACAATAATCGCTTCGCGGGCGGATACGTCTGAAGTAACCAGTGAGTAGTAAATCAGCGCCGGAATCACAAAATAGAAATTCAACCGCTTAAGCGTATTCATTTCCAGCCCGGCAAATCGCTGCAAGGCGTATCCAATGGCCGCCAGCAACAGTACCGGCAGTACCACCAGATAGAAAACCGCCCAGAGTTGAGTTATGATGCTCAACAATACCGAAAAATGACTCGAATGGCAGAATTCATACATGACCGTCATCTTGGCAGATCCGCTACCCGAAGTCATTCAAAAACAAAAGCAATTCCCATTATGGCGGAGTTTAAGCTTTGCGTAACAAACAAATATATATGTACTACTCCAATGCGATTACAACGCGCTCATTCTTCTCATGATCTTCAACTTCAATAATGGTGCCGAGCGCGTCGGGATTCTTTGAGATCCTGATTATTTCAGCGAGATCAATTCCCTGCGCATGGAGCTCTTTTACCGCCTGCTGTGGAATCAGACTTGATGCAATTTTAAGCATGCCCACCGGAACCGTTACTGTGGTTGCCGGAGCGGTCCCCCCGCTCTTGAATACCCTTATCTTTAAATCCGCCATGCTATCACTCCTTTTCCAAACTTATCAGAAACCGACAACCTCTGCTCCCTCTCGGTTTATGGTCTTCAGCCTGCCCTCAACTCCCGGCGGGCAACCCGACCATACAGTTCTTCTCAGGCAACTTCTGCAACAACGGCTCACCTACCGCCAGTGCCTCCAGGTAATCAGTGTGCAGCTCCATGGAACGCACGGGCGACCCGGCATTGTCCTCACGAACCAAACCCGGCAGCCCGGCCACGCTTTGCATATTGCCAAAAACCGCAGAATCATTTTTGCCGACACAACGGCACTCCGCAAACACGCGGTTCTGGATCACGTTCCGGATTGCAACCAGCGGCGCGCCCGGATTCGTATCGTTCACCAACGACCGCGCAACACGCTGCATCGTCAAGTTGTCCATCCGCGATTCCAGACAGAATAACGGCACCGGATTATCCGAGGTGCTGTACACCTCGGCATCCGCCAAACGGATGTTTTTCAATAAGCCGACCCCCTGTGCGTACGCAGGGTCGTCCGGCACAAACAACGGCCGACGGCAATATCGCAGCGCATCGGCATTCAACGCATAGTGCCGGCACCCGCCGTAAACCCCGCGAATGTCAATATCCGCGATCTCAGACCAGACGCTCGCCAAACGGATCAAGGAATGACAGTCTTCTGCGCGGATGTTGGATATCTGCAGATTCCGGATAGGTCCCGCCTCAGCACCGAGCAATTCCGAACGCAACAGCCCGTCATCGGCATTCAAGGCCACCAGATCATCACCGGTCGTGTAGCGTCCCGTCGCCGTGATATCGTGAATATGGCCGTTCTCGCAATATCCGCAGCAATGCACCCCGTCCTGATTACGCGTCACATGCGTCATCTGAAAACGAATCCGCTCGACACGAAAATTTCTTACACGGGTGAAACGCGTGAAGTATGCTGTCGAATCCTTCAACACGGCGTCTTCGAGAACAAACCCGTCAACGTTCTTCATGTTAATCAGCGCGCCGGTGAATGCATTTCGATCGTCCTCCCCGCCGCGCGGATTGTTCACATTGTTGCCATCCCAGATGCCGCCCGAAACCGAAATATCACGATCCCCCTTTTCCGCGTTGCGGTTCGAGAGCAGAAAATCCGCTGCACAACGCCCGGCACCGTCGGCGAAGAACAACAGCGCCTGCGGATGCACCACCAGCCGCGTCGAACTGCCGATCTTCAGCCCTCGGTCGATCCGGTACGTACCGTAGGGGATGTACACCAGTGGCGCACCCGAATCGAGCGCCTGCTGAATCCCCTTCGCTGCGTCCGCCTCTCCGCGATTGGGCACATTCTTTTCCGCAATTGAAATACCGTAGGTACTTGTGTTCATCTCAGCTCCTGATTTTCTCGGACATTGCCGAGAGTTGCCGGAAGTAGAGCTCGGGAATAACGCCACCCAGCGCGCCGACAACGCCACGGTAAGAGCGGAACGGAACGTCCAGCGTCACCGCCGCACCATTGCGCACTATCCAGTCTTTCATAAACTCGATCAAACGTTCATCGGTGAAATTCAGCTTCGGTTCCGGATAAACTCCGTCTTCCATGCCGCGACACCCGCCCCAGTACTCCCCGATCGGATTAAGTACATGACAAAGCGCACCGTTGTCGTACTGCCCCGGACAAGGCGGCAGACAAAGATGCTCCCCGGCACAGTAATCGTCATCCGGCACAAAACGATCCAGCTTTCCCCAGCCGCCATTGAACGCAATCGCCGAGTCAGGATTTCCCGAGCGGGCAGCCGCCGCCAGACGCGCCATACTCGGCTCATTATTGACATGGGCTCCGTCAAACCACCAGCCCGACACCTGCCGACCCCAGCGCCGCGAGTACTCCCCGATCACATCGCACCACCGCTGCGGATAGTCGGGGGCAAGCGCATCCTGGACCCGCACATTCTTCTGCGCTTCCGTCCACGACCAGATATAGACAATCAGGTGGATATTCCGTGGACGCAACGCGGCCGCAAGATCGGCAATCAGATCGCGCCGCGAGCAGGCCGGTTCGCCGGCGTAGTCTTCCAGCGTCTGGTTGGGCGAACACCAGTACAGACTGCTCGCATTGTGGCAGACGCACATGATCAACCAGCGCGCGCCAAGGTCCTCCAACTGTCCCGCCAACGTTTCCACGTCAAAACGATCCGTTTGCTCTTGAAATCCATTCAGATCGCCCGATCCATCATCGCGGTAATGGTGCATCACACCCCATCCGCCTTCCATCCACGCAGCACGCCCAACCGGTGCAGTCCCTGCATTACGCTCACTGTCAGTGTTCATGTTCCGCCTTCCGGATTTCAATTATTTGCGGCAAACGGTACCAGATTACGGACAGGGATGTCAAAGCCTGCAGTCCCTTTGCCATTCCCGCGCGGTAATTGAGACTCGCCTGCAACCGGCACCTGCCTATAGTCTGTCAGCATGAAAAACCCGGCAACCAGTGATCCCGAAACCAGCGGCGGCTGGCAACTAGAAAATACCTACGCCCGATTACCGGCGCCACTGTTTACTCGTCAGCTCCCCGAACCGGTGTCGGCCCCGCAGCCGGTACTGCTGAATACCGCGCTGGCGGAAGAGCTCGGGCTGGATCCGGAAGCGCTGAACTCGCCGTCGGGAACCGCAATCCTGGCCGGCAATGCACTGCCTCGCGGGTCCGATCCCATTGCACAGGCGTATGCCGGCCACCAGTTCGGTCATTTTACAATGCTGGGCGATGGCCGGGCGGTCCTGCTGGGTGAACAAAAACTGGCGGACGGAACACGGATCGATATCCAGCTAAAAGGTTCCGGCCATACACCATACTCACGCCAAGGCGACGGCCGGGCCGCCCTCGGACCAATGTTGCGCGAATACATAATCAGCGAGGCAATGCACGCCCTCGGAATTCCCTCCACACGCAGCCTGGCCGTGGTCTTGACCGGCGAAACCGTCTTGCGCGAAACGGTCCTGGATGGCGCAATCCTGACGCGGACTGCCGACAGCCATATCCGCGTGGGCACTTTCGAATTTGCCGCACGCTGCGGACCCGACATACTTCAGGCTTTGACCGACTACACCATTGCCCGCCATTTTCCAAACTGCGCGGAAACCGCCAATCCTGCGCTGGAATTGCTTTCAGCCACGGCCGCCCGCCAGGCCAGACTCCTGGCCCAATGGATACACGCCGGATTCATTCACGGTGTGATGAATACCGACAACATGGCCGTCTCGGGCGAGACGATTGACTACGGCCCATGCGCCTTCATGGATGCCTACGACCCCGAAACAGTTTTCAGCTCAATCGATCATCACGGCCGCTACGCCTACGGCCGGCAGCCGGGTATCGCGCAGTGGAATCTCGCGCGCTTTGCCGAAACGCTGCTCACACTGATCGACAACCGCCCTGAAACGGCCATCGAGAAGGCCGAAGACGTACTGAAAAGATTTATGGAACAGTACCAGACAGCCTGGCTCGCCACCGCACGAAAACGGCTGGGACTCACTGCGTCAGAGCCGGAAGATGAAGCGCTGATCGGGGATTTTCTTACCTGGATGCGCGAGGCCGCGGCAGATTACACAAACACGTTTGCCGCCCTCTGCGCGGATGAACTGCCGGAGTCTGCCCCATTCGATCAGGCGGCATTCAAAACATGGCATGCCCGCTGGTTTGCCAGACTAACGCGCCAGACCGGCGGACCACAAACGGCACGGCAGAAAATGCGACGGGTGGTGCCGGCCGTCATCCCGCGCAATCAAAAAGTTGAAGAAGCACTAAACGCCGCCGTGAACGACAACGATAGCGGTCCTGTGCAAAGTTTACTGAAAGTGCTTGCACATCCCTTCAACCATGGAGGAATTCCAAAAGAATATTGTACCGCACCGCCACCCGGCACACCAACCTACCGCACCTTCTGCGGCACATGACCGCATTCGGCGGGTTAGGCGGAGCAAGCTGCACCCGCCTTTTCCCATTAAATAGAAGGGCGGAAGGGTCAAGCCTTAAATAATGGGTAAACTCATTTGCGCTCCCCTAGTTTCCGCACAATGCGTTTCATTTTACTACTGTTGCTCAGACGTTATTCCACCAGTTACAGCAGATTAGACAAACAGAAATCATCTGCCAAACCTCATCTAGGTTCCTTCCAGTGTCGTCAATTAAGAGCATCACCACCCATCCTAAAAATGTTTTACCGCCCCCCCCTTTGCAACCTTGTCTCTACATCTGTAACCCTTGCCTGCCCTTCGTAGCGCGTAGCGCGAAGTAGGGCCTGCCCGCCGTCTTGTCAGCCGGAGCCTGTGCTTATCTTTGTGTACTCAGGGATAAGACCCGACGCATAGTATGGAATATTGATCAACAGGCATTTCGAATTCGCTACCTGTATCGGGTGCTCGGAGTACTCCCCCGCGTAAAGCCGCACAGCCATCCGGGCTCCGTTGCGTTTTATAAATTCATGCAGCGAACGCAACTTCCCAACCGCCCCGGATTTTGCTTCAACCGGAACAACTCCTTCATCCGTCCGCAGCAGAAAATCCACCTCCGCATTCGCCTGCGCCTTGTCCCGTACCCAGAACACCAGAGGCGCATCGCGGCGACAATCCATTGCCTTGATCTCCTGCCCCACCAATTGTTCGATCAACCTACCCCGGTACACGGATGTCAAATCCCGAACACCGATCAATTCACGCTGCAATCCGGCAATATGATTTACCAACCCCGCATCCAAAAATTGTAGACGTGGCGATTTTTTGTGGTCAGGCATCAAAGGCTCCCGGCCATGAACGGTAGGATAGACCAGTTCCAGCAACTTGGCGCGCTCAAGTGTTCGCAGCGCCTCACCTGCTTCACGTGACTGGTAGTTCGAACCGCCAAAACCATGAAACGTAATCCTGGAACCAATCTGGTACGGTGCGGTATTGAGGCAATGCAGCAAGATGCGGCGCATGGTCTCGTTGCGACCATACTTGGCGATGTCATCCCGAAAAGCGGCAATCAAATCGGCATAAACATCGTTCACCGCTGCCAGATCACCCCCCGTCTGTCGATACCGCAATACAGCTTCCGGCATTCCTCCGGTCAACGCATAATTATGAAACAGCGTCAGCAGACGGGCATGTGCGAAGGAAGGCGCAGGAACCGTACGTAAAGCGCCGGCCGCAGTATCCTCACCAATGGCACCCAAAAACTCGGCAAAGTCTAACGGGCGCATATGGAGATACTGGACGCGCCCAACAGGAAACGAGATCGCGGCGGCATCCATTGCTGTTTCCAGCAGTGAACCTGCCGCGATCACATGAATATCCGGACGTTCCTCGTAAAAGAACCGCAGCATGGTAACGGCTTCCGGCACTTCCTGAATTTCATCCAGAAACAAAAGCCAGGGCTCTTTTCCCACAGGCAGCTTGAATTCCAGTTGGATCGCCTGCACCAATTCCGACAAGGAAAGTCCACTGCGAAACAGGCCGGCATGTACCGGCTTTTCCAGATTCAGTTCGGCATATCTCCGATATTGCTTGGAAAACAAACGCACCAGACTACTTTTGCCGACTTGCCGTGCCCCGCGAATCACCAAAGGCTTACGCTGTTGGTCCTCCGCCCAGCACTGCAAATCCGATAATGCTTTACGCCCGAACAGACAGCTTGTCACAGAATAAGACCTTTCTATTGCTATTCTTGTAACAGAATAAACCATAAAAACCAAACGGAGTCAACTCAAACTAAAGCCATTTATTTCATAGGTAAGGCTCTTGCAAAACCCGGCGTTCCTCCGGACTCTTCTTAAAAGGGGTTACAGGGGCATATCTCGCTTTTCGCCAATGCCACCAGGCTTCTTGCGGTTAATTCACGGAGTACCTTGTCCTTACTCAACAAAGCAGCCATCTTGTTAGCTCCTGTTCCATCCCTAAAAGCAAGCGCTGTTTGGCGAAAAGCGAGATGTGATGACCCCTTTAATACTTTGCCTGGTACTCTGACCCCTCTGCGTCAACGCTTTCCAATCTTCTCCCAATAAGGCTGCATCTCTACAACGTTACGGGTATCGGCGGCCTCGTCAATCCCAAAACAGGTGGTGGCGCTGATCAGGCCTTCATTGATTCCGACCGCGGGTGTCCGGCCATACAGCATGGCGTCAGCCATCTCGGTTGCCAGGACATCATCACCACCGCCGTGACTGTTGTCGGTGCCGGAAGAGATGATTTCCAGTTGAGAGTCAAAGCCGATGCGTTGTGTTTCGATATGCCCGTTGAGCACATCCGCCCGCAGTGCGCCTTCGGTACCAAGAAGATACATCCGCCGCTCCGGTATAGCCGCATTGATGTTGGTATGAAAGGTTGCCCTTGCCGCGTTATTGAATTCAATAATCGTAACCTGATTATCGAAAATATCTTTATCAGAAGTAAAAGGGTTTTCGGCAACCAGCCCCTGCCAGGCCAAATAGGCTTCACGGCCGGAATAACGGCTGTCGGGGCGCGGATCACGTCCGATTGCTTTGATTCTTTCTTCATTTTCCGGCACAAAGAAATTAACTCCGCCGAATGATGCCACCCGTTGCGGCAGGCTTTCAACCATCCAACAGGCTAAATCAATATCATGCGAGCATTTTTCCAGCAAATGGGTTCCGGCGTTTTTGCGCAGCCGGCGCCAGTCACCCATAATATAGCCGCCATGATTGAAGCCAACGGTTTCATTGAACTCCATGCTGACGATCCGGCCGATTGCGCCGGCTGTCAACAGCTCTTTGATTTTGCGGTAGTGTGGCGAAAACCGCAGGGTGTATCCAATCACAAACTGCCGTTTTGAAGACTGCCAGGCGGCGCGCATTGCCAGGCAGTCGTCAAGGTTCGTCGCCAGCGGCTTCTGGCAAAAGACATGCTTGCCGGCTTCGAATGAAGCGACGGCATGCTCTTTATGCTGACAGTTCCACGAGGAAATCAGCACCCAGTCAATGGCCGGATCAGCCAGCAGTTCCTTGTAATCCGTGTGAGCTTTGATGTCCGCACCGAATTCATTGCGTGTTGCCTTTATCGAGCGTTCATCCGGATCCGCTATCGCCAGCAGTTTAATCGCATCGCTTTTCGGCAAAAGCCGCCGCAAAATCATACGTGCCATGCTTCCGCAACCGATTGCCGCAACACCAATTTGTTTATCTGCCATTGTCTTTCCCTTTTGATATGAGCGCAGAGCGGTCAGGCCTGAATGGCGCTCTAAATACCAATGGCATTATCTTCCGGGGTGATCGCCGGCAAGTACACACACACGCTGGTTCCTTCGTTCTGGCGGCTTTCGATTTCGACAAAACCTTTGTTCTGTGTAACAATGCCATGCACGGTGGCCAATCCCAATCCCGCATGCAGGGCAGGACTGGCAGTCGTGAAGAACGGTTCGAAAATTCGTTCACGCGTCTCTGCGGTCATCCCATAGCCATTATCTTCAACCGTCAGGATACAATATTCGCCGGGTGCGGCGGTTCCGGTCGCCTGGCGTGCATGGACTTCTTTGACAGCAGTCTTGATCTGAATGAGACAGGGACGGCTGGTTCCCTGACAGGCATCACGCGAATTTTCACACAACGCTGACAGGATCTGATCGAGCTGCGCAACATCGAGCGAAATCGTCATGTTCCCGGCACCGGGAGTCCACGTCAATTCGCATTCCGTTCCGACGAGCCGCCTGAGCCGGCCCAGAAGTGATGTCACGGCGTCGTTAAGGTCGAGCACAGCGGGAGCGATTATCTGACGTTGGGCCAATGCTAGTAGTTTTTTTACGAGCGTGGTAGCGCGTTGCGCCTCCTCCGCGATGCCATCGAGGTATTCCCGCACAGAGTGTCCCGGCGGGATGCCATCGCGGCACAACTCGGCGTAACCGAGAACGCCCATCATACTGTTGTTCAGGTTGTGGGCCACACCGCCGGCCAAGGTGCCGACAGCGGACAGCCTGCGTGCCTGACTCAGCGCGCGTTCCGCTTCCCGTCGTTCACGCTCCGCCTCCCCGATCCGCAGGAAGGCCCGTACGCGCGCCACGAGTTCGCGGTTGTCGATGGGGCGCGCAATATAGCCATCCGCGCCCCCTTCCAAGCCACGGACCTGGTCGTCCGGCGATGTCGATACACCGGAAATCAGTACCCAGAAGGTATCCTCCAGCCCGGGCTCGGACCGCAGCGTCGCGCAAAGCTCACGGCCGTCCGTGTCGCCAAGATCCACGTCGATGAGGGCGACATCGGGTTTTACGGCACGGATACAGGCGGCGCCACTTGCCCCGTCGGCCGCTTCCTCGACATGCATGCCGGCATTGCGCAACAGCCGCGCTGTGGCCAGGAGGATCGCAGGGTCATCGTCGATAACCACGATTACCGGTAGCGTTTGGCTGCTTGCTGGTGCTTCATTCATGGTTTTGTTCTCTTTGTAACTTCATTGTTTTCAAAGAAGTATGTGGGGGTGTGAGTGTGTGGGAATTCCTGCTCACAAACCCACATACTCACGCACCCACACACTCCCCGGCCAAGTTGCCAATCTGTTTTTGCACGGGTCCCGGGTGGCTGGCTTTCCTATAACTTGGCGGCCTCCACCGCCGCATCGCTCTCGGCAACGAACGCCGGGATATTCACGATCAACCATTCGAAAAACGGGTACAATTCGGCGAACGTTTTCTCACTGAGATCCGCGCGGGCCAGCTCCACAAACGTATCAATATTCGCGGGCCAGTAGCAAGTTTGGAATCCGTGTGAGCGGTAGGCCCGAAAGACCCATAATACCGTTTGCACAAACACGTGGGAATCGTACGCGCGAAACAGCGTACTCATGAAACGGCAGAAGTTGCGGCTGTTATCCTCCATCATGGCGCGGTTTCCACTCCCGATCAGGCGCTCCAGATCCGGCCGTGCGCCCATACGTTGATTCAACTCGTCAGCCAGCCGCTCGCGCCGCGCCTCGAACTCGGCGGCGGCCTCCGGGCCGGGCTGTTTCAGCTTGTTTGCGCTTTCTATCAAGGATTCCCTGTTCATGCCTCGCCTCCGTTGGTTGTAGGTATAATAGGCAGCTCGACTGTGAATGTCGATCCGCGGCCCCATTGACTGTCCACGCGTATCCGTCCGCCATGCGCCTCGACGATCTTGTGGGCAATCGCGAGACCTAGGCCGATGCTGCGTTCGCCGCCGGACTTGTGCGTGCCCGCGCGCTCAAACGGTTCGAAAAGGTGTTCGAGCCGGTCCTCGGGGATGCCGACGGCCTCATCGTGCACGGCAAATACGGCGGTGCTCCCGCTAGCGCGTACCGATACGCTTACGGTTGCTCCGGGGGACGAATGCTCGATGGCATTACCGACCAGGTTGGTCAGTACCTGCTCGATCTTGCCCGCATCCACATCCAGCACCAAAACACTGCCGCCTAGGTCGACCGTCAGCTTGACCTCTTTTGTGCGGGCGGCGACATCCAGAATCGGGCGTATACCCGCCATAATACTTTCGGCCGTGACGGGTGACCGTTCGAGCCGCAGTTTCCCGGACTGGATTACGGAAACATCGAGAAAACTGTCGATCATGCCCCGCATACGGGCGGCGGCCTGGGCGATGGTCGCCAGAAACCCGGCATGCTCGGCGGTGAGTGCCGCGGCGGCTTCATTCCGCAGAAAGTCAACGTAGGCCATGATGGCACCCAGGGGTTTGCGCAGGTCGTGCGCGGCCATACCGAGAAAGCGGTCCTTGAGCGCATTGAGCCGGGTCAGTTCGGCGTTCGCCTGGTGAAGCTGGCGGCTCATGTTGCTGAGTTCGCCGTTCAGTTTGAGTACCTGCCATTGCAGTTTTTCGAGTCCATCGATATCTGGAGAGCCGATGGTAAGCAGACCGTCGTCCGTCGCGAGCACCCCCACCCGATAGGTGGCGGGTTGACCGGACGGTGTGTTGAAGTTAAGCACGAAGGGGCTCGAATTGGCACAAGTGCGAATATCAAAATCGGCCGGGACCGCAAAGTTCACGAGCAGATCACGAAAGTCACGGCCGGCAAGTTCATTACCAAGGTGCCGGTTTGCGAAGGCGTTGGCGTGGGTCACACGGCCCATGGGGTCGAGCTGCAGCACAAGCAGGGCTGCCTCGTCCCAGAGGTGCGCAAGCAGCGCAGCATGCGGCGTGTCATCCTGCATGCGGGGCCTCCCAGGCGGCGATGCGGGTTTCCAACTCAGCCAGGGAGCCGAGCAGTGCGGCATTCGGCAGGGCGCTCACCTGTTCGTGCGCCCCCCAGCGAAAGGCCTGACCACCGACCCAGACCGGCAGCGCCGGAAACGCTTCCCCGAGGGCCGAAATGGCATCGAGCAGGTGACCCAGTCCAAAGAACACGGTCAACGACAGTGCAACCACGTCGGGCTTCTTCGCCGCGACCAGTGCCAGCAGATCCGCCACCGGCGTGTTCGCGCCGAGGAAGTAGCTGTTCCAACCGTGCATCTCAAAGGTGTCGGCAACCATCTTGCCACCGATCTGATGGTATTCGTTGGCCACGCACGAAACCACCGCCGAGCGACCGATGTGGTCGGCTCCGAAGAGCACCGGATAGGTTTCGGGCATCAGCGATTCCGTGATAGCCGTGGCCAGATGCTCGTCCGCGACCGAGATGCGATTGCCTTCCCACAGTTCGCCGACCTGGTACAATGAACGTTGAAAATAGTCCGTATAGAGCGTGTGCACGGGGATTCCGTTCTCGATCAATGTCCGCACCATGCGGCGGCATTGGTCCTGATCGCCCGCCAGTAACGCATGCAGATAATCTGGATATATTTCTATCATCCCAGCACCTCCCGTACCTTTCACCAGCCTGCCCCTATTTCGCCAGCACTTCCGCGATATTGGTGGCCTCCTCCTGTCGCCAACACGTTGCGGCCTTTTGGGGTCAGACGGTATTTTTGCGTCGGGCTCCTCGGTGCATCCGGCTGGGTCATTTCTACCAGTCCGCTCGCTAGCGCTGGTTGTAAATAGTCATACATAAAAGTCGGGCGATGCTTCAACCCTAGAGCCGCCATAAGCGCACGGGTTCCGCGCGCACCATCCTTGAGGACACGAATCAGCGCACCTACTTGTTCGGTTACTTGTTCGATTACTTGTTCGATTTCGGTGCTGGAACGGATCATGCGCGCCAGGATTGTCTGCAGCATGAACGCAACAAACGGCGTTGATTCAGCGGCCTGTGTGCTTTCTGCAATCGCTTTGTAATACTCTTGCTGGCGGGCATAAACCATGCTTTCGACCGGTATCTGTGAAAAGATTGGGTTCCATTGGGCCAGAATCAGCGTCTGCCAAAGCCTTCCCATGCGCCCGTTGCCGTCAGCGAAGGGATGAATGAACTCAAACTCGTAGTGGAAAACACAACTTTTAATCAGCGCATGTGCATCGGTTTTCTCCAGCCAGCCCAACAGATTCGCCATCAGTTCGGGCACCCGCCCCGCTGGTGGTGCCACATGCACAATTCCGCTTTTGCTTCCCACGCCGACACCCCCCCGACGGTAGTGTCCGGGTGCATCCAAAAGGCCAAGCATCAGCGTTTTGTGAGCCTTTAGTACATCGCTTTGTCGCTCAGGATGCCAATGTTGAAATTCGTCATAGGCTTTGATGGCATTGCGTACCTCCTGAACCTCCCGCGGTGGCGCGATCACGGGTTTGCCATCAAGAATTGTCGAAATCTGTTCTTCACTCAACGTATTTCCCTCAATGGCCAGCGAGCCATGAATCGTCTGTATCCGATGAATCCGCCGCAAGCGCAAATTCTTCATATCGGAGGAGAACGACAGCCGACCCAGCATTTCGCCAATCTGTTCAATCAGCGTGATAATCGTGGGCGTGATCCGATAAGGCGGTGCATATTCGTCTTCACTCATTTCGAATCCTCAACGTATGGCATTCGTTTCCCCGTCCCGCTCGGCACCGGTGCCAGGCTCGCATTGCAAGATACCCCCTGACGCATCCATTTGCAATCCTTGTCCCCAACTTTGTCGCGAGCTTTGTCTGCCCCTCGGGACCGGGGCTAAGTTGTAACTTCACGTTAAAACGGAGGAAAGTATGGGAATGTGCGAGTGTGTTAGTATGTGGGTATGTGGGGAAAATTTGGTGCAATGCTCCCACCCACACACTCCCACACCCACTCACTCACACACAATCTCCCAAGCCCCCCTGCATCACCCCAGCACCTCCCGCACCTTTTGCGCCAGCGCGTCGCGTCCGATCGGTTTGCTGATGAAGTTTACCCCGTCCTCGAGAATGCCGCGGTGTGCGATGACATTGGCGGTGTAGCCGGACATGTAGAGTACTTTCAGAGTCGGGAAATCAACCGCCAGCTTTTCGGCCAGCTCGCGGCCGCTCATGCCGGGCATGACCACATCGGTCAGCAGCAGGTCGATCTGATGGCTTTGTTCGGCTGCCAGTTGGAGAGCCTCGGCAGGGCTTTCCGCCGCGATGACGGTATAACCGAACTGCTCGAGGAACAGGCGCATGGTGATGCGGATGGCTTTCTCATCTTCGACCAGCAGGATGGTCTCGGTGCCGCCTTGAGTTATTGTTTTTGTGGCGGCTTCCGTGGCTGCGTTGCTCACGCTGGTATCGCGCGGCAGATAGATCCGGAAGGTCGTGCCTTTGCCGGGCTCGCTGTAGACGTTGACGAAGCCCTTGTTCTGCTTGACGATGCCGTAGACGGTTGCCAGTCCGAGCCCGGTGCCCTCGCCGGTGGGTTTTGTCGTGAAAAACGGCTCGAAGACATTGGCGCGCGTCTCGTAATCCATGCCGCAGCCGTCGTCACTGACGACAAGCAGGACATAAGAGCCGGGAGACGCTTCAACGTGTTCCGCGCAGTAATCGGCATCGATGGACACATTCTCGGTCTCGATGGTGACCTTGCCGGTGCTGTCGATGGCGTCCCGCGCATTCACGCACAGGTTGGCGAGGATCTGATCCACCTGGCTCGGGTCGATCTTGACTGACCCCAGTTTAGCGCCCGGCTGCCAGACCAGATCGATATCTTCGCCGATCAGCCGTTGCAGCATCTTGAGCATATGGGCGACGGCGTCGTTGAGGTCGAGAACCTTGGGCGACACCGTCTGCTTGCGGGCAAAGGCCAGCAGTTGCCGCGTCAGGTTGGCGGAGCGCTGCGCCTCGCGTGTAATTTCATCGAGCCATTCACGCGTCGGGTGGTCCTGTTCGACTCGGTCCCGGCACAACTCGGCATAGTTCATGATGCCCATCAGCAGATTGTTGAAGTCGTGCGCCACGCCACCCGCCAGACGGCCCACCGACTCCATCTTCTGGGCCTGGGTCAGTTGCGCTTGCAGCTTCTCGTGGTCATCCTCCGCGCGCTTGCGCATCAGGGCCGATCCGATATGCGCGGCGATGCCTTCCATAATTTCAATCGTTTCGAGGGTGAAACGGCCTTTGCGCTTGTCGTTGAGCTGGATCAGCCCCACGATCCGGTCTTTGGTTCGAACCGGAATCAAGGCCACGGAGGCATAACCCTTATGAATGCAGTTGTTCCGTGGATGCCGCCGGGGATCCTGATCGGTCGGCAAGTCGAGCAAGGGGAAGGAGTCGTTGGTCCAACAGCTTCCGCCTTGGGTAAAGAGCGGGTTGGCGGGATCGGTCTTGCCTGAGATGACCAGGCCGCAGGTGCACTCCAGGCAGACATTGCCGTCCTTGTCCCGGCACACGCTGCCATCCCCGCCGCGTTCGATCAGCGTGTTTTCGGTCAGCAGAAAATCCTTGGAGAAACCGTCCTGAGCGAAATTATGGAAAGTCTTCGCCCTCTTGCAGGCGCAAGCCCACGGCATCGAACCCGGTCCGGGTCTTCAATGCAGCGAGGACGCGCTGGATGGAATCCTGCAGGTCGCCCGGCTCATTGAGAATCTGCAGGATCTCCTGCCCCATCTCTCGATAGGCATCCGCCCGCTTGCGCTCGGTGATATCCTGAATCATGCCGGTAGATTGGATGATGGTGCCTGTGGTATCTCTTTCGTGAACACAACGCTCATGGACATACC
>PXDI01000398.1 GCA_003565095.1 PVC group bacterium
AGCGTCTGTTTTTTTTGCGACAGGCGCGTGAAGCGATGGCCGTTTTGCCGGCTGTGCGCGTTATTGACAGTTCATGCGTATTCGAGACCGATCCGGTGGAGGTTGAAGAACGGTATCGTGATTTGTTGTACCTGAATGCGGTGGTGATTATTGACACATTGCTGCCGCCGGAGGAGGTCGGCGAATGTTTGCGGTCGATGGAATGCCGTTACGGGCGTAGCCGCGGGGTGGACCGCAACGCGCCCCGTCCGCTGGATGCGGACGTGATCTATGCCGGTGCTTTACAGGGGGGCTTCGGCCGCTTGCGTGTGCCGCATTCCCGCTGGGCGGAGCGTCGCTTTGTGGTTGAACCACTGGCGCAATGCCGTCCGGGCTTGATATTGCCCGGACAGCAGTTTACTGTAGCGGAGATTCTGGCGGGGTTGCCGGATGTTCCGCGCGCTGCATTGTTCAGCACGGATTGGAAAACGGAAAATGGCAAATTCAGCACGTGACATAAAGAAGATGAAGGGGCGAGAGAAGATCATCTGCCTGACGGCGTATGACTATTCGACCGCGGCATTACTGGATGATTGCGGTGTGCATCTGCTGCTGGTGGGTGATTCGCTGGGCATGACCATGCTGGGTTATTCCAACACGCTGCCGGTCACGCTTGATGACATGCTGCACCATACCGTGGCGGTCAGCCGGGCGGTATCGAATGCGCTGGTAGTAGCGGACATGCCGTTTATGTCTTTTCAGATATCTGATGAAGAAGCGCTGCGCAATGCCGGGCGGTTTATCAAAGAAGCCGGGGCCGGGGCGGTAAAGATTGAAGGCGGCGCGCTGCGGCATTCCACGGTCAAGCGGCTGGTCGCCAATGGCATCCCGGTGCTGGGGCATATTGGTTTGACTCCGCAGAGTCTGCGCGAGATGGGGGGCTACCGGGTGCAGGGGCGGGTGCCGCGTGAAGCGGAAGCGCTGCTGGCGGATGCTGCCGCACTGGAGGATGCCGGAGTGTTTGCGATTGTGCTAGAGTGTATTCCGCCGTCTCTGGCAGCGGACATAACTGCGCAAGTAGCGGTGCCGACTATTGGCATCGGGGCGGGACCGCAATGCGACGGGCAGATTCTGGTTACCCATGACATGCTGGGGATGTCCGGAAAGGTGGCCCCGCGGTTTGTGAAGCGTTATGCCGATCTTGACGGGATCATGCGCAAAGCGGTGGCGGATTATACCAGTGAAGTCCAGGGCGGGCAGTTTCCTGCCGAAGCGCATTGCTACAACTGACGGACCGCTGCCGCGAAAGCCGGTTCCGGCACAAAGCGTTCTCGCATGCCGGGAGTCAGATAGATTTCCAGCGGCTGCCGATCAGGCACAAACAGGGCGGCACAATTATCCATACTGTTGACCAGATTGCCGCCTTGCTGCATTTCCATCACAAACAGTGCGGTTGAAAGGGCGTCAGCGGTAAGGCTGTCTGCCGCCAGCACGGTTACGCCGGCCATGCCTTCAACCGGATATCCGCTGCGCGGATCAATAATGTGAGCCCCCCGCCGTCCGTCAATCTCAATAAAGCGTTCGTAATTGCCCGACGTGGAAACGGCATCACCGCCGCTAAGCAGCAGTCTGCCGATGATCTGACTGCGGTTGAACGGGTTTCTTACTCCGACAATCCAGTAAGGATTGCGACCGGTTCCGCCGGAACAGCGCAAATCCCCGCCAAGATTTACCATAATGTTTGTCATGCTGCGCGCGTGCAGCATTCTGTAGCACAAGTCAACTGCATAACCTTTTGCTATCGCGCCGAGGTCTAACTGCATGCCTGCTGCCGCCAGCCGTACACGGTTGCTTTCTACCGCCAGTTTACGCCAGTCAACCAGTTCGCGCAGCGGGGCGAGTGTTGCTTCATTCAGCCATTGCGGCGGGGCCTGGGCTCCGTGCAGACCCCAGGCATGTATCAGCGGCAGGACTGCCGGGTTGAATGCCCCCTCGCTCAGGCGGGCGTATTCCAAGGACTGCTGCACGAGATGAGCAGTCTGCGTGGATACCTCCACCCAGCTTCCGGCGTTACTGTTGATTCTGCTGACTTCACTGTCAGGACGGAATATGCTCAGATCGGCTTCGATAGCCTCAAGCGCCTGCTTGATTTCCGGGACAGCCTGATCCAGCCGGTCGGCGTCGGTGGCTGGTACGGAGATGGTCACATACGTACCCATTACCAGACCGTTCCATTCATGATTGCCCTGGCGGCCCGGCCGCCGGCAGCCGGCACATAACAGCAGCAGAAACATTAATAAAAGATGCGTTTTCATCCCGGCATGATAATGCGTACTGCTGTCCGTGTGCAAACAAAAGCTTCGCCCACTGTCATCCCGTCAATCCACTCCCGGCGGATCTATAGGGTTCTAGTGTTAAAGTTTCTGCGATGATTCTCCGAACATGGCCTTCCGTCGTGTTTTTGATTGGACGCTTTGGTCATGCTTATCATAACAGGATATCGACGAAGCGGTTGGACTACGTGTAACCGACGAAGGGTAGGGACTAAGATGGAATGGCGCTTACTTAAGGGCTTATGCTGACCTGCTCTATTCATCAACTAAAAAAAACATGATTCACTTGCAGATTAATTCCCCCCCCCCGCGTCGCTCTGCTCCGCTGGAGTACACGGAGGCCACGGTAGGGGGGAGAAGACTGAAGACTTTGTCGCGAGCTTTGTCGCAAACTTTGTCGGTCTGGCTGATGATAAATTAGAGTCTGTTAGCCCTTTTTCTTAACTCTTTCGGGGTCATTCCGGTATGCTGCTGGATAAAGCGGGTGAAGTTCTGGTAGCGTTTCTCGCCAATGGCGAGTGCAACATTTTTTAATGGCTCATCTGAGCCTGTTAGACGTATGGTTGCCTCGCGCAGCCGTAATTGAATCAATTCATCATGCACCGTGTGTCCCATGGATTTGGTATATGCGTGGACCAGTATGCGGGGAGTTATCCGCAAATGCTTGGCAACATCATCGGTGGTAATGCCGGCGCGGAAATGCTCGCGGATATACAGCACGGCTTTATTAACTAAAGGATCATCACTGTGGATGATATTGGTCGATCCGCGTGCCACAATACCCTGTGGAGGGAGTCGCAGCGTTTTTGTTTTGCGTCCATCCAGCCGGTCGGCGATGGATTGTGCCGCGAGCCAGCCGGTTTTTTCCGCTGGCAGCGCCACACTGCTGGTGCCAAGCTGTGTCCAGTTACAGATGATCAGGTCATTGCTGATGCCCAGCACCGCCACATCCTCGGGAATCCGTAAGCCGCATTCCGCGGCATGAACAGAAAAATGCAAGGCGCTGTTATCCGTGCAGAAAAAACTTGCGGCCGGAAGTTTGACGCTTTGCAGCCATTCGCGGATGACATCAGGGGTCGGAGCGGGTTCCCGATTGCTGATTGTCCGCGTGCTGAATCTGGTACGTCCGTTTTGTTCGACAGTTTCACGAAACGCGTTCTGCAAGCCGCTGGTATCCTGTTCCGGCCACGATTGCCAGAAACAGATTTCCCTGACCCTGAGCGAGAGCAGGTGTTTGGCGGCGAGTCTGCCGATCTGTGCGGCATCAGATCCCACACTGGTCACCGGCGGGTTTTCGGGCATCACTAGCGGGACTTCCACGGTTGGAACCGTAATATGCCGGCGGCGTCCGCGCATGTTTTCCGGATGCAATGGTGCGATGAGACCATGCCGTGCATTGAGCTCGTGCATTTCCTTGCTAAACCCATCCGGGCCGCTTCTATCGGCTTCAATGGCCTGGATAACAACCCGGCGAGTGTCGTGTGCAAACTGCTGTGCGCCGACGAGTACACGCCGCCCGTAGTCATGCGTCAGCCAAAGCAATACACCTATCTGATGCGGTTTGCGACTTTTTCTCATTGCATCATAATGATTAATTACGGATATGCTGTCAATTCCGGCTTCATCACGCTGCGCGGAACTTGCTTGCC
>PXDI01000128.1 GCA_003565095.1 PVC group bacterium
CCTAACGCCTAATCCCTGCGGCGATTCTTCGCCGCTGTTCAAGCGTATCCATTCTTGATTTTAGCTATGCATTGTCATAATGTGCATTTTTCTTTCGTATTATTGAGAGGTTTTTTTATCGAAACATCGCATCCAGAACGGGCTATTACACTGAAGTCCTTGTTTTTTGGACTGCTGGGGATTCTGATCATCTCCGGTCTGGCCGGATTCCATGATATGCGCATTTCAACCTGGCCGCCGATGGTCGGGATGCATATGCCGATCAGTGGTTTCTTCTACATCTTCGTGGTGGGGTGCTTATGGAATCTGCTGGCATCCAAAACGATCAAGAGTCTGGCTTTGAACGCGAAGGAGCTGGTGGTGGTCACCGGCATGACCTTCATGGGCTGTTTTCCTCCGACTTCCGGGCTTTTCCGCTATTTCCACCGCCAACTTATCCTGCCATGGTACTACTTAAGTACTGGCGGACGCACTGAATGGGAGAAGTTCGGTGTGCTGGATCATATCCCCGGCAAGCTGTTCCCGCAGCCTGCCCCGGAAATGGTCGACGGGGTGCTGCAACTGGATGATGTGGTTTATCGCGGTTTCTTCACCGGCCTGGCGCAGGGTAATATTAATATCGGGCTGTTTGATGTTCCATACGGAGCCTGGCTGCCGGCGCTGGCCTACTGGGCACCGCTGGTGATGCTGATGTCGATATGTGTGATGGCCATGGCGCTGGTAGTGCATCGCCAGTGGGCGCACCATGAGCAGCTCAGTTATCCGCTGGCGCAGGTGGCCTCGTCTTTCATCTCCTCCGATGACGGGAAAAAAATCCCCTCCCTCTTCCGCAACCGTCTCTTCTGGTGGGGGTTTCTGCCGATAATGATCATATATGCAATCAAATATATCAGCGGCTGGTTTCCTGACCAGTTTCCGGGGCTTGAGGTATTGTTGCCGAATATCAAGAACTGGAGCGTTAATATCCAGGGCAATCTGCCGATTCTGAACAGGGTTCCCTCTGGGCGCTACCTGGGGTGGCAGAATATCTATTTCTCGGTTATCGGTTTGGCGTATTTTGTTTCAGCAGAAATCAGTCTAACGATGGGACTTTCCGCGATTCTGCTGGCACTGGTGGGCATCTGGTTCTTTCTGGCAACCGGCACTCCGCTGTCAGGTAACGATATGGTGTTTTCTTATGCCGGCGCATATCTGGGCTATGCGCTGATATTGCTGTACACGGGGCATTCCTATTATATACCGCTGTTTAAGAAGGCGCTGGGAATCGTAAAGGAACGCAAGGAGCACGACCATGCCGCGGTGCTGGCAGCGCGGCTGCTGCTGGTTTCTTTCGCCGCATTTGTGGTCCTGCTGGCGCTGATGGGGCTTGACTGGCTGGTGGCGCTGGTTTTCGGCCTGCTGCTGATGCTGTTGTTTCTGGTTTTCACCCGGATTATCTGCGAAACCGGCATTCCCTTCATGCAGGCCGGCTGGCTGCCAGGCGCACTGATGGTTTCATTGCTGGGGCCGGCGGCGATCGGTCCCGGTCCGATGACTTTTGTTTTCTATCTCGGCACAATCCTTTGCCAGGATCCACGCGAATCATTGATGCCGTTCTTTGCTACAAGTATCAAGATGGCGGATGATGCAAAACTCAAGATTACGCGTATTTTCCGCGTGTTGCTGGTGTCGGTGGTCATTGCACTGGCAGTCGGCTTTGTCAGCACCGCCTGGACCAATTACAACTTCGGCGGCATGTCGGCTGATGGCTGGTCATACCGCAATGTTCCCACCATGCCCTTTGATGATGCCGCCCGGCAGATATCTATATTGAGTGAGACCGGCATGCTTGAGACCAGCTCCGCGGCAGAAGGGTTCGGCAAGCTGAAGTTGATTGCCCCGGATAAGGGCGCGTTGGGCTATCTGGGGTTTGGTGTCATTGCTGTATTGGTGTTTTTCGCCCTCCGATTCCGTTTTAATAAATTTCCGCTGCACCCGGTTTTGTTTCTGGTGTGGGGCACCTATCCGGCCAATCTCTGCTGGGCATCTTTCCTGATCGGCTGGGGGATCAAGGGGGTGGTTGTGCGTTTCGGCGGCGGCAAGGTTTACCAGACGCTCAAGCCGGTCTTTGTCGGTTTGATTGCCGGTGAGCTGATCGCAGCCGGAACATCCATCTTTATTGAAATGATTTATTATTGGTCGACCGGGAATACTTCCGGAGTGCCGTTCGGGATCCTGCCGGGATAATTCATAATATGAGCAAGCGCCGTACAATTGATGTAAAGAAGCAGGTGAACCTGTCTGTTAAACGGACTTTTCATCTTTGCCTGCGCGGTATATCGCATCGTCTGCTGCGTTCGGTGCTGACGCTGGCGGTGGTCGGTCTGGCGGTCGCTTTCTTTATGTTTCTTTTGTCCGAGAACGCTTTTGTGTTCAGGGTTGCGGATGGCACCGGGCGTGAAATCCGGCAGCAACGGCTGGCAACGCGTACATTAAACAATTTGTATAACATGCCGTCTTCAATGGTAATGGCGCGGCGGCTGGCGCAGGCGGTTAATGATCCGGCGGCGGTGGCGGAGTTTGCGGCGGTTTTGGATTGGCCGCCAGAGCGAACCGCCGAGCTGGTTACGGACGCCGCAACAGAAGTGAGCTATCTGGACTTTTTCGGTTCCATCCGGTTGGGTAATATGGTGATTCTGGCCGGAAACCGCCGCGGGCGTGAGGTTTTGCAATATCTGGAGAAACCGGCCGCACAAGCTGAGTTCCGTGAGAATATCCGGCCGATGCTTAATCTGCGTGTCCCTGGCGGGATCGACAGCCTGTTGTCTTTTGCCGGCCGCTATTCAGTTTATTATCAGGAATTGAGTCTTGCATTGGAGGCATGGGGGGCACGGTTGGCAAGTCTGCAGGGGTATACCGACGCTATGCGCGCAGATATGCCTGTTGAGCAGTATCTGGCGGAGGCTGATGAACCGCAGTTGGCGCGCTGGAGAGCATTGGTGCAGGAGCATGGTTTTCGTCTGGAGCACGAAGATGCCGTGTTAATCCGTGAACAACTGGCAGCGGCCCGCTTGCGGCAGCGTGCCGTAAATGAATTAAATACGATTGAAAGTCAGGATCTTTGGCGCCGGACGTTCCGCGAGCGCCGCCGGCTTTCGACCGAAGAGCGGCTGCTGCGGTTGGATGATGAGCGCGCCGCACAGGTTCTGCCGGATGAATTTACCGCGGAGCAGCGGCAGTTGCTCGCTTCACGGGAGGCCTATAACCAGCGGCTGGCCGCACTTGAGCGCAACCTGACCGGCAAGGTGGATAATATTGATGAAGCGGGCACATTGAGCGGTCGGCAGCTCTTTCTGCTGTTTATTTCGTTTCTGGTCTGCATGGTCGGTATTACCAATGCAATGTTGATGTCGATTACCGAACGCTTTCGTGAAATCGCCACGATGAAATGTCTTGGCGCAACTGACCGCTATATTCTGGTGCAGTTTATGATGGAGGCGGCTTTGCAGGGGATCGCCGGCGGCCTGCTGGGCATGCTGGCCGGGTTTGTGATTGCCGCATTCAAAAACGCCCTGTCCTTCGGTGGCTATCTGTTTGCATACTGGCCGGGAAGCGGTCTCATGCTGATTGCGTTCTTTTCGCTGTCAACCGGGGTGGTTTTGGCGGTGCTGGCGTCAATTTATCCGGCCTGGGCCGCCTCGCGCATGGCCCCGATGGATGCAATGAGAGTGGAGTAGTAACGTGCCTTTTGATGAAAAAAAATATGCCATGGAACGCGATGTGGTGGTAAGCGTTCATGGAATTAAACGCGAATTTATCCGCGGTGAAGAGACCGTGCATGCTCTGCGCGGCATCGATTTGAATATTTACCGCGGGGAATACATGTGCGTTATGGGCCCCTCCGGTTCCGGGAAAACAACCTTTTTCAATATGGTGGGCGGACTGGACTCGCCGAC
>PXDI01000006.1 GCA_003565095.1 PVC group bacterium
AATTTTCGAGGTCGCCGTCGATCCGCTCCACGACAGCGAGGGCTTGATCCCCGACGGCATTGCCATCGCCCACGGCCATGTTATTCTCGCCACCACCGAGGGCCGGGTGCTGGCGTTCCGGAGCGCGGAAGAGTGAACCATCGTACGTGCACCAATGTGTCGCGTTCCCGGTTTGGTCGGACAACCCGACCGGCGGCGCTGGCGCACGGGCTGGCGGGACTTGTATTGTGGGCGCTGGCGGCGGTGCCAATTGTCGCTGGGGAACGGCCTGAAGACCGGATCAACGTCCCGCCGCGCGTCTATCCGGACATGCCGGAGCGGCGCACCACCCCGCCCATCGAAGGCGTCAACAACGCCTGGGACGTCAACTATCTGCCCATGGAACTGGGGCGCTACCACGGCGTGTCCCAGGATCGTTTTGCCCAGGTGGATATCCATTGGCCGAAACGTGAAGACCGCTTCCCGATGGTGGTGATCTTTCATGGTGGCGGAGTGGGCCACCATCGTGACCAGAGCAAGGACAAATACCGAGGGCCGGAAAGGCGATATACGGGTTTTGGTTGGCGTCGCCATGAGGAGTTCGCCTATGCCATCGAACGCGGCTATGGGGTCGCGGTGGTCGGGTTCCCTCTGGGCATTGACCGAGGTCGTCTCCAACGCTGGCATGCCCAGGCGGTGATCCGCTTTCTGCGTGCCCACGCCGAGGTCTTCTCCCTGGATCCGGACTTTATCTTTGTCTATGGATCATCGTCCGGTTCGAGCGTGGCCGGAGGTCTTTTCCAGACCTATGTCGATCGTAACCGGGCGGTCGGCGGCTTGACGTTTCCTGACAATGACCCGCGTTCTCCCTGGCATGAGCAGTCGGCACAGGTGCAGGGCATGTATAGCGATATCAGCAATGCCCTCAGTCATGCGAGATCCCTGAACAGCCGGGTTCGTGGGACAATCCCGGGGCGCCCGGCGATCATCTCGCTGTTCTCCGAAATCCCCGCGGAAGCCTACGAGATCGCCGAGCGCAGCGGAGGCAATTTTCTGTTCGCCTATCTGCATGGCGCGGGCGGAAGCCACCTCAGCAACTGGGAAGTGCCCAGCACCACCCGCGAAGACCCCGAGCCGAAGCCGGTGCGCGAACGCTTCTTTGATTTTCTCGATTATCTCAGCAGCGAGAACCCGCAGACCCCGCGACCGGAGTTTCGCCCCCAGCGGACGGTCTTCACCGACCACGCCGACATCCGCATCGTCACCACCAGCGAGGGTATCAAGACCCGCTACACCCTGGATGGTTCGGATCCTACCGAGGGTTCCCCTTTGTACGAAGTCCCGATCCGCATCACCGAGACCACGACGATCCGGGCCTACAGCCAGCGCCCCGGCCAGCGTCCCAGCGCCATCCTCACCGGCACCTTCAGACGTGGCAATCCGCCGCCGATCATCACCGGTCCGCATCCCGCCAAGTTGCCCAAGGCGGTGACCGGCCAACCCTATCGGGCGGTCTTCACCACGGATGCCGAGGAACCGGTGCGCTGGGTTCTGACCGGTCACTTGGCCACAGTGGCCACAGGTGGGCGTGAAGATGAAGGCTTGAGTCTGGACAGCGCCACCGGAGAACTCACCGGCACGCCACGCCGTCCGGGCGCCTTCACCTTCATCGTCGGCGCCCGCCGGGAGCGCGGCGGACCCGCCGACGCCCGCATCTATACCCTGCACGTCCTGCCGGAGGAGTAGCCGGCGACCGGCTGACGGCAGGCCAGGCGCCGGGTCACGAGGTCAAAAATAGATTGAGAAACGAAACAGAGAAACGAAACAGAGCATGAAAGGACCATGACCATGAGACCAATCTCCGCCACCCATAGATTACTCGCCACCGCCATAGCGCTATGTCTGGCCGCCGGCCATTGCGCCATGGCCGCTGATGGCATTCCCAACGACCTGCGCGTGCGTGGCGGTTTGGCGGTGTTCGTCGGCGGAGCCGAGAATGTGGCACCGGCTGTAGCCCTGGCCGAGGCCGGCCCCTGGGTGGTGCATTGGCTTGAAGCGCGGCCAGCGGTGGTGGAATCAGCCCGTGAGGCCGTGCGCGCGCGCGGACTCTATGGCCGCATATCCATCGAACCCTGGATCGCCTCCCATCTGCCGCATGCCGACAATCTGGCCAATCTGGTGGTGGTCCATCAGGGTGCAGAAGTGGATGCCGCTGAGGTGCAGCGGGCCCTGGCGCCGAACGGTCTGGCGGTGCAGCACGCCGCCGGCCGTGTCAGTACGAGCGTGAAACCCCGGCCACCGGAGATGGGAGAGTGGACCCATGCCTGGTATGATGCCGGCGGAAGCCAGATATCATCGGATACCGCCTTGGCACCTCCCAATGACTTCCAATGGATCGCCGGTCCCAACTTCCCCATGGGCTTCCGAAAGGACTCCTCTGGCGCCACCCTCAGTGCCGGAGGTCGCGTCTTCTCCATCACCGTCAATGTGGCCGAGAACTTGGCCTTCACTGGGCGCGATGGGCGCCATGGGCGTCACACCCATCTGGTGGCCCGCGATGCTTTCAACGGTGCGCTGCTGTGGAACACACCGTGGTCCGGGCAGCTCGCTTCGGGCCATGGTGACGGCATGCATCAGTCCATAGTGGTCACTGCCGATCGGGTGTATTGCAGTCATCAGGAGGATGGCGGCCCATCCGGGGTATTGGTGCGGGACGCGGCCACCGGAGCACAACTGGCAACCTGGCCGACCCGGGGGGCACCAAGCAAGATCATCCTGCTCAATGGGGTGCTGGTGGCCGAATCCCCATCCGGCCTGACCGCCTTTGACACGGCCCAGGGCAGAACGATCTGGCAGCGGGACCTGGAGCGTCCCTTCGGTACCCTGGCCTATGATGATCAGGTTTTTTGTCTGATCGGATCGCGTCGCCAGGATGGTCGCTGGCATCACGAGCTGGTGGCGACCTCCTTGAGAGACGGTCGCGAGCGCTGGCGACAACCGATCGACAGCGAGTTCGGCTTCGGAAGAAGGCGATTCTACCTGCGCTTGCTCTTTGCCGCAGGCGACATCATTGCTTTGGGCGAGCGCCGCAATCTGCGGTTCCTGTCGACTCGAGACGGGCGCGAATTATGGACGCATGCGTCATCAAGACGTTCTCGTAATGATTGGGATGCGCGTCAGGTAGGACATTTTTTCGCGCACAATCAGGTATGGCTCCGCCAGCGGGATGATTACGTAACCTTCGATCCCCAGTCTGGAACCCAGCAGCGCGTGCTGGCTGGCCTTGGCGGCCTCGGGGTCGGCTGTCAACCCGTAACAGCCACCGTCCGCTTTGTCATTGGCGGGCGCGGCACGGTATTTCGTGATCTGGAGAGCGGCGAACGCAGCCAATGGGCATTCGCGCGAGGCGGGTGTCAGATGGGCGCGATCCCGGCCAACGGGCTGCTCTACGTGCCGCCGAACGCCTGCGGCTGCCGCGGCCAATCCCAGCAAATTCGAGCGAACCTCGCGATCGTACAGACAACAGACAAGGGGTTGAGCGCCATCGCGCCTGGGCAGGCGCAACGGGGGCCGGCCTTTGGACAGATCCGGCTTGGCAGCGGTCAGGAGTCCGAGGACGTCTGGCGGATGTACCGGCGTGATGACCGGCGAGGGGCTGCCGTGCCGGTGGCCATTCCTGATGCTGTACGGCCGATCTGGCGCAGCGCAGTGGCCGGAAAGGAATCCGAACAGGACTCTGAATGGTGCCTGCACTTCGGTCGGACGCTCAGTGCGCCGGTCATCGCTGACGGCCTAGTGGCCGTGACCCATCCGCAGGGACATCAGATCATCGCCCTGGAGGCCGCTACCGGCCAGGAACGCTGGCGTTTTACCGCCGCCGGCCGGGTGGGCGTGCCGCCGACCTTGTATCGGGGCCTGGCCCTGTTTGCTGCCCACGATG
>PXDI01000153.1 GCA_003565095.1 PVC group bacterium
AGCATTAATTCAGCAAGTCTTCTCATGTAACTAAAAACCGCCCCACCGGACCGGAATTCTTCTTCGTTGTCAGCAAACAGGCTTGGAGAGGATGAACCTGGCGACGTTAGCGGTGGCTTGTATTCTTCTGAGTTATCAGCCCCATGCTCTTGCGGCTCACCGAAGGTTCGCCCTCCAGCGGCAGAGACATCGTGCTCGTCCGTAAGGGATGGCGAGGCCTCTCCAACCCGCGTGAAATGAGAGTTTTCTTCGATGGTTTCAGTAACGTGAGTCTCTTTTGGGGATTGCTGCTCCGTAACCTTCGGCGAGACATTGATATCAGGTTGACTAACGGTATCTTGATCCACGAAAGTTGACGACGGGTCACCAACAAGTCCGGCAATGCTATCTCTGAAAACGAAAGCTCCGCCACCGATCAGTGAAAACAAGACTAGAAAAACCGCGGCCCGGGCGAGATAACGACGGAAGCGGTTTTTGTCGTGACGCTGCTGATCGAGATCGCTGGCACCGTAGTAACGATATTTACTAAACGGGTAGGAATAACTGCTTATCCCGTTCCTGGAGTACCTGACGTCATTAATTATCATGCCGATGACCGATGCCCCGCCATCGTTAAGACGTTTTACAGCCGCCCTGACAGAGCTCTTCTGAGCCTTATCAAAACGCCCGATCATAATGACGGCATCCGCCATGCCTCCTGCGACCATTGCGTCACTGGCAATTCCGACGGGTGGACTGTCGATTATGACGCGGTCGTAGTTTCTGCCGGCCCACTCGATCAGTTCGCGTGCACGGCGTGAACCAAGCACTTCGGCGGGACTGATATCATTGGCGACATGACTTACAACAACCTGCAGGTTTTCCATGCCGGTTGGACGGGGCAGACGGTCAAAGCTCTTGTTTTCCTCATCGCACAAGGCATGTAGCAAACTCCACTCGGGGTCAGCTATCTCCCAGATTCGGGCGAGGCGCGGGCGCCGCATATCGAGATCGATCAGCAAAGTCTTTATGCCGCTTTTGGCAGACATGATAGCCATGTTTGTGGCGCAAACAGTTTTCCCCTCACCAGGCATCGTACTGGTGATCAGGAAAACTTTAAGGTCCTCTTTCTTGTCGAGAATTCCGCGGATGCCACTGAATGCTTCGGCGGTGAGACTGAACTTGTCTTTCATGGCGGCCAACGCCATATCGGCACATTCCTTGACGCCTTGCACACGCGGCACCATCCCCAGCATTTTCAACCCGATATCCTGCTCGACATCTTCCGGTCCCCAGATCCTGTCTTCAAGCTTGTCGCTCAATATGGCCAATCCGCAACCGAGTGCACCACCAAACAACAAAGCAATCAGGAAAGTAATTCTTTTTTTCGGAAAGACAGGCGAATCCGGCACGGATGGATGTTCGACAATCTTAATGGCAGCAGTATTTTCGGCAGCCGAAAGCCGCGCTTCCTCAATTCTTTGCAGAATGCCGCGGTAGCTTAACTCTATTGCCGACTTCTCGCGTTCGAGAGAATTTCTTTTGACAGTAGCCTGGGCTATTTTGCGCTCTATCTCCTTTGCTTTTGCCAATTGCTGCCTGTATTGCCTGCCGGCGGCGGCGATCTGTTGGTTCTGCGCAATCACTTCCGGATGTCTTTCCGTATAGCGAGCCAGCAATTGATCACGCGTGGCGGTCGCGGCGGTAATCTCACGGTTGTAAGCCATGAGCGCCTCGTAGATAGAGTTGCGTTCAGCGTTCAGGGTATCGACCGGATTGTTCTGCTGGAAATCAAGCAGTCTTTGTTCGGCGGCCTTCAATTCACGAGACTGTTCCTCAATCTGCTCCTGCAACCATTCAACCGCACCTGATGATGCTTCGCGAATGAGCTGGAGAGCGCTTTCGACAGCACCGGAACCATACTCCCGTGCCACTTCGGCTGCGATTTGCGGATTTGCGTGACGAACCTTGATCTCAACAAGGTTCGACCGTCTTACCGCATTTATATTCACGGCGGAAGCCAGAAATTTACCGATATCATCATCGGACATACCAAGCGGTTTCAGCATTGGTTCAACACGCCGGGCAACATTATTTCTGAGCGTCGTACCCTGGAGTTTGACAATCTGGGTATTGATTATTTCGGCCGTCTGCATTCTTGCGGAGTCATCGATTACAGCATCCTGTTGTGAAAGGATCCGCGGCCTGCTTGGACTGATTTCGATGATAGACCTGGCTTCATAAACCGGTGTGGCTTTCTGAATATAGAAATATGCGCTTAGCAGACAGAAAGCGATAACGCCGGATACCATAAGCCACTTGCGCAGAAGTATCCGTATGAGGTCACGGATAGAGAAAAGTTCACCCTCAACAGGTGGATAACCACCATAATAGTGAGGAGAAGGATAATAGCCAGCATAGGGGTAAACGGCGCCATAGACCGGATAACCAGATGCTCCAGTCTGATTATTAGACTGATTCTCTTTTGTTAACGAGTCCCCTCCCATAAATCCACCCTAAATTCTAACCCTCATCTAAATGCGCAAGACACAACAAACAAATCTCCATAACAACATACTACACATCCCCGTCGGCGCGATAACCGGGGATGTGCAGTCTGCAGATTCCACAGCGGTTTAATACCGCAGATTCACCCCGGCCTTGACCATTGTCTGGGAGTATTCATTGCTCTTGGGTGTGGCGGTCTTGTCTTCATACTGAACGTCAAGAAAAGCCTGCAGCCAGCGTGCCGGCGGGCGATAGGTAAGACGTGCGGAAACAGTATAAGTGTCGTCATCCTTACTGACAGCGCCATCGTCAATCCGGCGGTCGATATCGTTGCGATTGTAGCGCCCGGTGAATGACAACAAGTAATCCTGCATGACATTGACACTGGTGCCAAGCGATGCACGGATAACCTTATTATAGTTGTTAATATCCTGCGTGGCTGGTTCAACAGTATTTTCAGCACGCGCGAAAACTGTCATATTCTCATTGGCGCGCCAGTTGACCGAACCGCGAAAACTTGGAATATTGATATTCTGATCGCTTTCATGCCTTTGAAAACCGACACCAAAGGCACCGGTCATTTTATCTGTACCGCGTGTGCGCAAACCGATCCTGGCGGCATAAAAATCGGCATCATCATCATTACCGTCACTGCTTTGGCGGCCGGCTGAGAGACTGAGTGTGGCAGAGGTCTTGTCGGTCAGCACATGACCAAGGGTTGCCATAACGCGGTGCTGATCCCAGTCAAAGACATTAGGTGACTCATAATCGGTTTTGCGGAAGGCGTAATCCAGATCTCCTTCAAGTTTATCCGTAAGGTTACGTCCCAGCGCAATTCCGGCGCGCAGGTCATCACGCTCCTGAGTACTGCCAACCGCATAATCAAAAGACTCGACACGTGCAAAAGACTGGCGCAATGTTATCTGCAGACGGTCACGGTCGAACATCCGTAAACTAAGCGACTGCCCCCAATCTTCATGGTCTTCCTCATCCAAATCGTAGTAGCGCTCCGCAAGTCCCCAGACATTACCACGCAAGCGGATTTGATCAACAGTATTTTGAAAAGAAAGCCCGACACGTACGATCAACGAGATATCATCTTCCTCGTCATCGGCGTCAGTTCTGACGTTTGAATCACTTATAACAGAAAGATCCGCGTAAGGGCTGAGAATAAAATCACCCGCGCGAATGCCATCCTGCGCAACAGCAGCACTTGACAAAACGAACACTGCAACGAACATAACCGAAAACAACTTTTTCCTCATGACATACTCTCCATTCATTACTTCAACAGGCATCAAAACACCCTTTCGGGCACAAAGATTACATCGCCGGGTAGCAAACGTATATCGCTTTGCAGCTCCCCTCTGGCACCGACAGATTGCAAATTAACATCAAACTGC
>PXDI01000378.1 GCA_003565095.1 PVC group bacterium
ATTAGGCGTTAGGCGTTAGGGAGATCTTCGAAATCAGCAAGAGCTTTCCTGCGGAAGAGCGATATGCTTTGACATATCAAGGCCGGCAAGATGCTGCGATCAATGCATGAAGTTCCTAACGACTAGCGCCTAACGACTAGCGCCTAACTCCTGGGGGAGAACAACCAATTAGCACCAAGTACTTGATGAAACGACGATTAGCCCCAAGACTGGGGCGCAATTATTGACAGAACGTATGAATAAACCGGGAGAAATAACATGAATAATACAGCATTTACGCCAACCGGCATTACGGTAAACGGAGAGCCGCTTCCGCGGGAGGCAATCGAATATGAAGAGCAGCGTCTACGGCGTTTTTTCAGTGAGCACATGAATGAAACGGCGCTGAAAGAACAGCGCACGGAACTTATGCGCAAAGCCGTTGAGCAGGCCATTGGTGCAAAATTGATGATGAACGAAGCGATGCGGCTGGATTTGAAGGTGCCGGAAGATCTGATTGAAAAACGTTTGAAAGAGTTAATGGAGCAGGCCGGCGGCGAGGAGAGTTTTAGCGCTTTGCTGGAGCGTGAGAATGTTTCTCTCGATACGATAAAAGAGGGCATTAGGCAGGGCGGCAAGGTGGATGTGCTGGTGGAGCAGGTTGTGCAGGATGCTGCTGAGCCGAACGAGGCGGAAATCAAGGAGTATTTTGAGGGACATCGTGATGATTTCAGAAAACCCGAACGTGTCGCGGTGCAACACATTTTGAAGACGGTTGAGGCGGATGATGATCAGAACCAGAAAGAAACAGCGCGCTCGCTGTTGTATGAAATCCGTCAGAAAATTGCTGAAGGGGTGGATTTTGCCGAACAGGCTGCCGCGCATTCTGATTGTCCCAGCGGCCGTAAAAGCGGCGGGAGTCTCGGATGGTTTGCCCGCGGGACAATTCTGCCGGTACTGAATGATGCGGTATTTGCGATGGAGGTTGATGAACTCAGCGATGTGATTGAAAGTCCACTGGGGCTGCATCTGTTGCGCAAGACTGGGTATGAGGAGGGCGGTCCGGCGGTTTTTGAGGATGTGCAGGAGAATGTACGCGACCTGCTGCGTCATATGCGCCGTGGAGAAGCGCTGCGTGCGTATGTTGAAGACCTGCAGAAAAAATCCGTAATATCCGGAGTAGACAAGTTTATTGAGATGTTCAAGTCAGCATAATTGAGGGCACATATGCTATTTATCCAGAAGCGCTCTGGTAATCAGCAGGACTGACGCGCCGAAGAGCACAAACTGGATTAATTTGGTATAATGTTCCTCGCGTGTACGTTTTACGAGCATGTAGCCGCAGCCGACTCCCACCGGGATCAGGGGCAGCAGCAGCAGGGCGATGGAGATGTTTGCCGGGGTGAAACGTCCGGCTGCGGCAAAGGGAATCAGCTTGACGCCGTTGAGCACTAGGAAAAACGCGCCGATGGTGGCGGCAAACTGCATTTTGGGCAGGTTGCGCGGCAGCAGGTACATTTGCATCACCGGTCCGGCTGCATGAGCCAGGGTTGAGGTCAATCCGGCTGTCGCGCCGAAAAGCATGCCGTTGACCCGCTCCGGCAGCCGCCGGATATTGCGGCCTGTCAATCTGCCGCGGGCACCGTGCCAGAAACAGAAAGCAATCCCCAGCAGGCCGATAATCAGCCGCAATGCCCGGTCGGATAAACCGACACCCTGCTCGGGGGAAAATACGAACAATGCTGATCCGGCGGCAATTCCTGCAAGCATACCGGGAAACAGCGGCAGCAGGATTCTCCATTGGATGTAACGGTGATATACCAGCCATGCCCCGATATCCATCAGGCATAGAATCGGCAGCATAAAGGCGACGGCCTGCCGGGTGGCTTCGGCGGAGGCCGGCCAGCTCAGCACAATCAGCGGCAGAGCCACATTGCCGATCGGGAAACCGCCTTTAGCCATTCCCAGCAGGAATACTGACAAAGCCAGCCAGAGCAGATTATGCGACGGCATTCCGCCGGATATGATTTCAGCTATCAAGTTGTTTTTCGCTCCACTGCATGCTATCAATATGGCTCAAGTACCAATAGAGAATGTTTATCAATAGCAGGATGACTGCCGGTATGCAATGCCGGCTTTATATCTGACGGGGAATGGCATTATGTCAATGACAGATAATTCGGGAAAGAAAGTCTGGTTTGCGCGGGCGGCAATGATTGCTGCCGGGTTACTGTTGGTGCCGGGATATGCGCCGTTTGCCGATGCCGGGGCCGGCTGGATTGCGCTTATCCCGCTGCTGCTGGCGGTGCCTTTTTTGTCAAGGCGGGATAATTTCCTGTTTGCGTGGTTTGGCGGCAGTCTGTTTTATCTGTTCACTCTTTCATGGCTACTGCGTCTGGGGGTTACCGGAGCTCCCTGGCCGCTGGCGGTGCTTGGTTGGTTGTTGCTGGCGCTATATTGCGGTCTTTACTGGGGACTGTTTGCATGGTTGTGGAGTTTTGCATGGACAAGTGACTGTTCGCCGTTGTGGGTGTTTCTGCGCAGCGCTGCTGATGCCGCAAACCGTTCTGCGGAAGATGAAGAAGAGATCAGGCGGGTGACCGACCCCACATTGCTGACGATTTTCCGAATGTTGCTGGCGGTTGTTTTGTGGACCGGGCTGGAATATTTGCGTGGAACGCTGCTGACCGGTTTCCCGTGGAATCTGCTGGGGGTAACCCAGTACCGCAATATTGCGATTATCCAGGTGGCGGCATTGGGCGGGGTTTATGCAGTATCCGCTGTGGTCATGCTGTTGAACACAGGCCTGGCGCTGACTGCCCGGCGTCTTTGTCAGGCCGGCCTGGGTGGTGCAGGGCGGCGTCGCTTTCATGCTGAGTTAATGATAACATTAATAATTTGCGCGGTGGCCTGGATTCGCGGTGCGGATTACGCGCGCCGGACGCCCGCGCGCGGGGAAGGGGAGCTTCGTTCTATTGCGGTTGTCCAACCCAATATCCAGCAACGCCGCAAATGGGACGATGCCGATAGTGCGCGGATATTGGACGATCTTGAAAAATACACCGGACTGGCGGCTTTAATGCGCCCGGCACTGATTGTCTGGCCGGAAACCGCGGTTCCGGCCGCTCTGCCGGATCCGGCGGTTCAAACATGGCTAGCGGATGCTTTCGATCTGGAAATACCTTTGCTGGTTGGCGCTCTGGAGTGGGGGGCTTTCCGTGAGGGTGAGCGGCAGTATTTGTACAACAGCAGTTTTCTGCTCGATAAACATGGCGACATTATCGCTACTTACCGGAAGCAGCATCTGGTGCCGTTTGGCGAATATATTCCGCTTGAGCGCATTTTTCCGGTTCTCGGTAATTTGTCGCCGCTGGGCTTCAGTTGCCGGCCGGGGGAGGATGTTGTCACTCTGCAATTGCCGGATGGCACTGTGTTTGGTCCGCTGATTTGTTTTGAGGATATTATGCCATATCTTTCCCGCCGGGCCGTGCGTAACGGCGCCCGGCTGCTGGTTAACCAGACCAATGACGGCTGGTTTGACGGTTCAAGTGGTCATGAGCAGCATTTGGCCAACGCGGTTTTCAGAACGGTGGAGCACCGTGTGGGGATGGTGCGTGCGGCGAACACCGGGGTGTCGGCTTTTATTGACCCTGCCGGACGTATTATAGCGATGGAAGACGGCGACGGCGGGCGCCGTACGGAGTTTGCCGGGTTTGCGGGGTCGGGCGTGTGGATTCGTGGACAAGACTCCCCGTCCACGCTGTATACGCGTTTCGGCGACTGGATGTGGGCCATTCCGTGCCTGTTGCTGAGCCTGCTGTGGACGGCGCTATGCTTACGAGCCGTGCGTTCCATGGCATACGGGAGTATCCCGAATGGCGCTAGCATAAGCTCATATCTTGATTAGAGAGGTCCTCAAAAGTCTTGCATTGGTAACGCTCGCTGACCTTGGTCGGCGAGCGGAAAAATTGAGAGAAAGAAAACAACAAAGCGCAAACATAAAAGAGCCCACATCGAGCAAGTATTGAGGAAAACTGCTTGATTTGCTCAATCCGGGCTCAAGTTTGTTCTTTTCAGGATCTTTCTGTATCCGATTTTTCCGTCCGCCGACCAAGGTCAGCGGACGGGAGAGAGACTTCGGCCGCCAAAAAGCTTAAGCTAGCGCCATTCGGGAAAGTCCAATATGGCATAGTGTTGACATGGCTTGCCAGTATGTTAGAGTTCTAACTGTTTTATGCATAGTTTGAATTTATTTTAGTGGTGTGGCTGTGGATAAAGAAATTTTCAGCCGGCATTTCAATGTCGAACGGAAGCTGTTGTATTTTGATTTGCGGGAGAATCAACGCGGCCGTTTTCTGCGTATAACCGAGGACGTTGGCGGGAGACGTGATGCTGTTATTATTCCATCCGCCGGGCTGGAGCAGTTGCGTGCGGTTGTAGAAGAGCTGATTAAGGCGGATGCCGAAGCCGGGCCTCCGCAGTCATCCGGGTAAGCAGGGGATTCTGTGAAGTCGCGGTGTTGTTTATTATTTATATTTACGATTTTTCTGCCGGTGATGCTGTCTGCCGGAAAGTCCACAGTTGCGGGTGATCCGGCGGTGGCGCGGCTGCTGGATGACGTGGTGGCGCGGCTGCCGGAGGAAAAACTGGTTGTCGAAGGCATTGCCACTGTCAGGCAGCGTGAGGGTATGCGACGCGGCATGGTGGAGGATGAATTCCGTTTTACCGTCGAGTTGGAGCTGGGTGCCGATCCGCCGCGGGCCGGTTATGCATTGTTCTCTATGTCGGGAGTTCCGCTGGAACATATGGAGGTTGTTCATACGGTGGCCGCCAATCCGCAGCTTGTCTATCGTAAGGGCGCGACACTTGAGCCGGCGGAAGCCCCGCCTATTGACGAATTTGTGAGAGGTTCTGACCTGACCTGGCGGGACCTGTCGTTGGCATTCCTGTGGTGGCGTAAAGGAACGTTTTCCGGTCATGACCGTTTGCGCGGCAGAACCTGTACGGTTGTCGACCTGCTGCCGCCTGAATCAACTGAAGGCCGGAATGAGTCGGTCAGGCTGTGGATTGATGATGAAAGTCTCATGCTGTTGCAGGCCGAAACGGTTGTTGACGGTAAAACTGTCAGACGCTTGTGGGTACGCAGTGTCAAGCAGATTGCCGACCGTTGGATGCTGAAAGATATGGAGGTAGAATCTTATCCGGGACGCCGTCGCACCAGGATGACAGTCGAGGAGGTATCCGCCCCCGGGCCATCATGAACATGTTCTGGATCATTCATCCGGCCGGTTTGTTGCTGCTGCTAGTTTTTTCCGCCTTCTTTTCCAGTTCCGAAACGGCGCTGTTTTCGCTGAACAGTATTCAGATTCACCGTTTACGGCAGAAACACGGTGCCGCCGGGCGGCGCGTGGCGGATTTGCTGGCGCATCCCGCGACGGTGCTTTCAACGATTCTTATCGGTAACACCTTTGTCAATATTGCCTCTTCCGCGCTGGCCTATACCTTTTTTGAAGGAATATTTCCCGGGCGCGGGGAATTGGCGGCGATTCCGGTAATGACCATTATTCTGCTGCTGTTCTGTGAAGTTACTCCCAAACGCATCGCCATGCACCATGCTGAGCGCATGGCGCTGCTGTATAGTCCGGTTCTTAAGATGCTGGTTGTTCTGTTGTATCCATTCCGGGTGATAATAGAGCAGTTTGCAAAAGTTTTCAGCCATCAGCTTGCGCCACGCCGTCCGGCACTGACGGAAGATGAGTTCATGACGGTTGTTGAGGTCGGCGAGGAGGAGGGCTTGCTGGATGAAGAGGAGCGTTCAATGGTGGACGGGATTATCCGGCTTGAGGAAATGCAGGTTAGCGACATTATGACCCCGCGTGTTGATTTAACCGGGGTAAGTGTTGATGCGCCGCGCGAGGAGTTTATGCGGGTTGCCGCAAGTGTCACATTCCGTTTTCTGCCGGTTTTTCGTGGTTCGCTGGATCATATTGAAGGCTTTCTGGATGTGCCTGCATTTCTTTTGAACAATGAGGGTGATCCGCACCGGCATGTTGCTCCGCCTTTTCTTGTTCCTGAAACCTGTCCTTTAGACACATTGTTGTCGATCATGCAGCGCGAGCGGCATCGTGTTGCGGTGGTTATTGACGAGTTCGGCGGGACGGCCGGTCTGGTGACGCGCGGGGATATTCTGGAAGAGATTGCCGACGATGTTGAAAATGAATTCGGCGAAATGCGTCCGGATATTGAAGCGGTCAGTGAAAACCGCTGGCTGATTGACGGCAGCACCAGTCTTGAGGATGTTAATTACGAGTTGGATTTGAATCTTGAAGCGGAGGGTGCCGACCGGATTGCGGGCTGGGTTAACGCGCATGCGGAGCGTCTGCCGCGGGTCGGTGAGGTCATTTCAGCACAAGGCGTGCGTGTTGCGGTACAACGTTTGCGCCGGCACCGCATAACGCTGGTAATACTTGAGAAACTGCCGGGCGGCGCTGAGCGCGGGGATGATTCATGATTAACTTTGCTATATGGTTGATCGTAGTATTTATGGGACTGCACGCATTTTTTGCAGGCATTGAAACCGGTGTTATCTCGATTAACCGTCTGCGTCTGCGGCATGCCGTTAAGCGCCGAATTCCCGGTGCGGCTATTCTGGCGTGGTTTGCCGGGAAAAACGAACGTCTGCTGGGGACGACACTGCTCGGAACTAATATATGTGTTGTTGCAAATTCGGTGCTGGCCGCCAGCATTGCGGTTGCGCTCATGGGGACAATGGGGGAACTGGTTGCGACGGTGGTTATGACTGTGCTGGTGCTGCTGTTTTGCGAGTATCTGCCCAAGGCCTGGTTTAATGCACGCCCGCTTGACCGGTGTCTGCGGTTTGCCATTCCGCTGCAGACTGCCGAACTTATTTTGCGGCCGTTTTCCAGAACCGTCATGTGGATAACCCACCTGTTCGTTCCGCGTAACTCAAAGGTATTGTCAAGTCCGCGCCAGGTAATCACCCGCGAGGATTTAAAACATCTGGCGCATGAGAGTGCGCGCAGCGGTGTTTTTTCTTCGCGTGAACGTCACATGATTCAGCAGGTGATTGATCTGTCTGCAAGAAAAGCACGCGACATAATGGTTCCGCTGGAGAAGATGATTACGGTAAATGATAACATGACATTGAAAGATTATTTTGACATAGTGCGCCAATCCGGACTCACGCGGATTCCGGTCCGTGAGGGCGAATCGGGACGGTTTTGCGGCATATTGAATGTCTATTATGTGCTGCGCAGCGGTGGGTATGATTTGCAGCAGCCGGTCAGCAGTTATATGCGCAAACCGCTGTTTATCAAAGAAGATATGCCGGCTGACGAGATTCTGCCGCGTTTGCGGCGTTTCCGCCAGCCGCTCGGACTGATAAAAAACAGTCAGGGGGAGGTTATCGGATTGGTAACAACCGAGGATGTCCTAGAAGAAATTGTGGGTGATCTGGATTGATGCTTATGAGGCTTTCCCGTGCTAACGGCAGAATCTCCGTCGGGCGTTTAATGAGCGCTGCCGGCAGGTGTCCGGCCTGTGGCCGCTATACCGGCCCGTGCTCCGCCTGCAGCTACTGCGGATGTGATCTGCCCGGGATGGAACTGCGTATCTGGCTGCGGGCAGCATTGCTGGTGCTGGCAGTGGCCGGAATTGCGGCACTGACATATGCCGCCCGTCAACCCGAACCGCGCTCTGTCGGCATTGCGGAACTGACCCCGCTGCATAACTACGCCTTGGTTCTTGTCGAAGGCCGTGTTACCAGGAATCCATATGTTTCGCGGGATGCCGGGCGTGCCGGTTATTGTTCATTTCTGGTGAATGACGGCGGCGGAACGGCCCGTGTTGTTGCATATGACCGTGTTGCCCACGAACTGGATCAGGAAAAGCTTATTCCTCCGCGCGGTGCCTGGGTGCGTATCCGGGGCACGGTGCGGCTGACCGGCGGGCGCAATCCTACTCTGACAATCCTGCATCCGGGAGCTGTTGAGTTGCTGGCGGGAGTGGATATGCAATGAGCGCAGGTATTACCGTTCTACTGGGCTCTTTTGCGGGTTTGCTGGCGGCATTGGTGGCGGCATTGCTGCCCGGCGTTCATATCTTCAATATCATGGGTTTGGCGGCATGGCTGTTATGGAGCTTCGGTACAACGGGTGGTAATTGGCCGCTGGCATTGATATGTTCGATGGTTGCCGGTTTTTCGGTCACCAGTATTGTTCCGGTGGTTTACGCCGCAGTTTCCGATGAGGGATTATATTTCTCAGTTTCCCCCGCCAATGAATATGTTCTTGAGGGCCGAGAAAAGCATGCGGTAGCGCTTTTGGCTTTTGGCGCGGTTCCGGCTTTGCTGGCGCTGGTGTTGGCTGCACCGCTGCTGCCGCGGTTGCTCTGCCGGATAATTGCGGTTATCCGGCCGCATCAGCAATGGATTGTCTGGAGTATTATTGTATATTTACTGTTGTCGGAATGGCCGCGTGAACAACCGGGACCCGACCCTCTCAGGCGTTTTATGCGTGCGATGACGGCCCCGGCCGTCGGATTGCTGGTTTTTCTGTTATCGGGTATCCTGGGTATTCTTGTCATGCATACTCCTTTGCTGTCCGGTGCCAGGGTGCCGTCGCAGGCGTTGATGCCGGCTTGTATCGGGCTGTTTACAGTTCCGTGGCTGCTGATGAATATTCTCGGTGTCAGTGATTCCGTCAGCCTGGAAAAGCGCGCCGGAACATCTCCGCCGGCACCTGTGGAGAAAATCCGCCGTTTGCCTTTTTCCGGCATGCTTTCCGGTTTGGGCGGCGGGTTGTTTGCTGCGATCCTGCCGGGAGTGACCGCCGGTGTCGGCGGCTATCTTTCCGGCCAGGCCGCTTCAAATTCGCACCGCGACGATTTTCTGGTGTCGCAAGGGGCATCACGTGCGGCCTATTTCGGCGGCTGTCTGCTGCTGACGATTCTGCCGGGCGGTATTCCACGCGGCGGCGCGGGGTGGTTGATTCAGTCCTGGGTCCCCAGCCTGACACCGGCCGACTATTATCGCGGTGTTGCGGCAATTGCTTTAGGTGCAGGCGGGGCGGTTCTGCTGTTAAGTCCGCTCTGCCGCTGGTATGAATTTGTGAGAAGAAACAATTTTAATAAACTGGCGGCGGCCGTTGCTTTTATCCTGCTTACCGGAAACGTCATATGGTTTACCGGACTGTATGGACTGCTGGTGATGCTGGCCGGCGGGGCCATCGGCGCCTTGCCGCCGCTGTTCGGTGCGCGGCGGATGAATACGCTAGGTGTTATTCTGCTGCCGGTGGCACTGGCGCTTTCCGGGCAGGGGGGGCTTGCCGGCCGGCTGCTGCGTCTGTATTAGCCGCGGTATCGTCAGGCGGATTCTTCAAAGGAGCTTCTTTGCCGGCCTGTGTTTGCAGTTCCCACAGTTTGGCATATTTAATAAAAACACTATAAGCCTGCGATTTTGCTACAATGTATCCCGGCAGTCCGTCCATAAATCCGCGTTTAAGTATATAACCGCGGAAGAAACGCCAGGCCGGCCGGAAAAGCAAGTCACGTAGACGGAAGATGCGTCCTTCCTCCTGCTGCGTCAGTGACGTGATAGTTGAAAAGCGGTTGAGCGTTGCCACCTGGTCGGAAAGGTCATCATAAGTAAAATGATAGAGCGGGGCTTTCAGCCGCTTAGTGGTTCCTTCAACCAGCATGCGGTCATGCGGTTCTTTTCCGCCGCAACGTCCTTTTGTACGGTCAAACAGCCGCAGTTTATAATCGGGATACCAGTCGCCGTGGCGAATCCAGCGGCCTAGGAAGTAGACCAGCCGGGGGAATTCGAAACCGGAGAGAGTTGCGCTCTGGCCGGAATTGAAATGCTCCAGAATCTCGTCGCGCAGATCATCTGAGACCGCCTCATCGGCATCGATAAAGAAAATCCAGCGATGAGACGCCATATCTTTTGCCAGATTTTTCTGCCCGATGTATCCCAGCCAGCGGTGCTCATAGACCAGTTCGGTATATTCCCGGCAGATTTCGGCGGTGCGGTCTGTGCTGAAACTGTCAATTACAACTATTTCATCAGCCCATTTGACACTTTCAAGGCAGCGGCGGATGTTATTTTCCTCGTTGCCGGCAGTAATGCAAACCGATATTTTCTCACGCATAAAGAATCCTTGTGGTAAATTGCCGGAGATACTGGCTGATTATGCCGAAAGCGTCAAGTCTGCAACAGTATGTTATTTGCCACTTTTGAATGGAATACTGCGTCAAGTATTGGTATTGTATCGGGTTTTTGCGGGATTTTGTGATGGAAGGAGCATGGATGACTATCTCTGATAAACGGCACCAGCGGTTTCATATTCGCAGTGTTGAGCAGTTGCGTGAGGAAATGAACCGTTTGCAGGTCAATCTGCCGCTGGCGTCGGAAACCGGTTTACTGGGTGAGGCTGTGACGCTGGGTGATCTTATTTTGCCGAACCGTTTTGTGGCCCAGCCGATGGAGGGGTTTGATTCGACTGAAAAAGGTGCACCGGGCGAGTTGTCCTTTCGCCGTTACCGGCGTTATGCCGAGGGCGGGTTCGGGTTGATCTGGCTTGAGGCCACCGCGGTTATGCATGAGGGGCGTTCAAATCCGGGGCAATTGTGTATTCTGCCGGAGACCGTTGAGCGTTTTACTGAACTGGTGGCGGCAACCCGTCAGGCAGCGCGCAATGCGCATGGTCGTGATGTTGTGATAATTATGCAGCTTACGCATTCCGGCCGCTACAGTAAACCATCCGGCTATCCGCAGCCGATGATTGCACATCACAGCCCCATTCTTGATCCGAAACATAATCTGCCGCCGGACTATCCGCTGGTTAGCGATGAATATCTGGATCGGTTGCAGGAGCATTATGTTCAAGCGGCGCGGCTGGCGGCGGAGGCCGGTGTGGACGGGGTTGATATCAAAAGCTGTCACCGTTATCTGGTTTCCGAACTGCTGGCTTCATTTACCCGTGACGGGGCATATGGCGGAGCTTTTGAAAATCGTATCCGTCTGTTGGTTGAAGTGATTGAACGGGTCAAAAAAGCGGTTCCGGGCCTGCTGGTTACCACGCGTATGAGCGCATTTGACGCCATAAGCCATCCTTACGGTTTCGGTGTCAGCCGCGAGGATTACCGTATTGCTGATTTGACTGAGCCTCTACAACTGGTTGATCGCCTGTACAACGGCGGGATGCGGCTGCTCAATGTGTCCATCGGTAATCCGTATTTCAATCCGCATTTCGGCCGTCCGTTTGATTTTCCGATAGCCGGCATGGATGCGCCTGCGGAGCATCCGCTAGAGGGGATTGCACGTTTTATGGATATTACCCGCCGTATTCAGCAGACCCACCCGGACATGGCGGTGGTTGCTTCAGGATTAAGCTGGCTGCGCCAGTTTATGCCGCAGGTCGCCGCCGGTGCGATTGCCGGTGGCGGGGCCACGCTGCTGGGTATCGGTCGCGGAGCTTTCGCCTATCCGGACACTCCGGTGGCTATTATGCAGCAGAACCGGATGGATGCGGCAAAGTGCTGTGTGGCATGTTCGGCATGCACGCAGATCATGCGGGACGGCGGTAAAACCGGTTGTGTTGTGCGCGACAGTGCTATCTACGGTCCGCAGTACCGTCTGGGGCGCAGGCTGGCGCTGGACCATCTGCTGGCTGAAGCACGCCGCTGTCGCGATTGCGAGGAAGCCACCTGCAGTCGCGGTTGTCCGGCGCATGTCGATGTGCCGGCATTCATCAAAGCGTTTGCCGCTGAAGATTACCAAAAGGCATACCGGGTGCTGCGCCGCAGCAATGCCCTGCCGGAAATGTGCGCGCTGGTTTGTCCGGCCGATGTTCAATGTGAGGGCGGGTGCCTGGAGTGCATTTTCTGTGAGAAGCCGGTTCCGGTGCGCGAGATTCAGCTTGTGACCTGCCGGATTGCGCGGCGTGCCGGCTGGACCGGGCTGGAACTGCCGCCCGTGACAGGCCATAGAGTAGCCGTAGTCGGTGGCGGACCGGCGGGACTGGCCGGGGCGATCCGGTTACTGGAGCAGGGGCACAGTGTTGATATCTATGAAAAAGGCACGCATTTAGGCGGCGTTCCGAACTCAATTATCCCTGGCGAGCGCTATGACTTGAAGGAAGGCGAAATACAGGCTATCCTCGGTCCGGCAATTGCAGCCGGGCGTTTGACGGTGCATACCCGTCAGGCATTGGGTGAGAGTGTACAGCTGCCGGAATTGCGTGCGCAATATGCCGCGGTGCTGCTGGCACCGGGATTGGGTGCCGGGGCATCCATCGGCAAAGCCGAAGGTGTGGTTGATGCGCTGCAGTTTTTGCAGGGTGCCAAGTCCGGCGAGATCAGCACACTGCCGGCACGGGTGGCGGTTCTGGGGGGTGGAAACACCGCAATGGATGCTGCTGTGTCAGCCGCAAGTCTGGGGGCGCGTGATGTCTATATTGTTTATCGCCGCTCTTTCCAGGAAATGCCGGCCTGGCCCGCCGAACGTGACCATGCCATGCAGGCCGGCTGCCAGTTTCTGATGCAGACTCAACCCGAGGGCTATGAAACCGCCGGCGATGGCCGGCTTAGCGGGGTGCGGATTGTCCGGACCGAACTTGGTGAACCGGATTCATCCGGCCGGCGGCGTCCGGTTCCGGTGCCCGGTACGGAAAATCTCCTGGCGGTCGAGATGGTGATTGAGGCGCTCGGTCAGTCTGTCGCACCGGAACTGAAAGAAATATTTGCGGATCTGGCCTGTTTTGAGAATAACCGGCTGGTTGTTGATGATTCGAGCGGCGCGTGCCGCGGGGAAGCCGGTTTATATGCCGCCGGTGATCTGATTAATGGCGGGGCGACTGCTGTGCAGGGGATCGCCGAAGGTATGCGTGCGGCCAATGCAATAAACGATGAGCTATGAATAAAAAAAACAACGAAAAAGTACATAATGTAAATATTCTATCGGAGGACTTGCTGCCGACGGCATGGGAGATTATGGCCCGTCTGCCGATGGAGCAGGCTGTTGAGGATTTTGTCTGGGCGGCGCGACTGCGTATAATTGATATTCTTGAACGCCGCAGTCCGCGTATGCTGGCAGTAATCGGGCCGTGCTCAATCCACGATCCCGGTGAGGCGCTTGAATATGCCGGGAAACTGATGGCATTACGCGAAAAAGTGGATGACTGTATCGAGGTCGTTATGCGCGTATATCTTGAAAAACCGCGTACGACAATCGGCTGGAAAGGTTTTATTAATGATCCGCGGCGCGATGATTCTTTTCAGATTGGCGAAGGTCTTTGCCGCTCGCGCGATTTTCTGTTGAAGCTGGCACGGATGGGGCTGCCGGCCGGGACCGAAGCGCTTGATCCGGTGCCGCCGCAATACATTGGTGATCTGATTGCCTGGACGGCGATTGGTGCGCGAACGACGGAGTCGCAAACTCACCGTGAAATGGCCAGCGGCCTTTCTACTTCGGTCGGCTTTAAAAACAGCACTGACGGCAACATCGCCACGGCGATTAACGCGTTGTTGACCACGGCGCATCCGCATCACTTTCTGGGAGTGACCCGTGACGGGCGCAGTGCGGTGTTTCATACCGCGGGCAATCAGTATGGACATGTGATTCTGCGCGGCGGACCGGTGTCGAATTATGATGCAGAGAGTGTGGCGGCATGTGAGCAAATGCTGGCGGCGGCGGGCCTGCCATTAAACATTATGATTGATTGCAGTCATGATAATTCCGGCCGCGTCCCGGTCCGGCAGGTGGATGTTTTGCGGGATATAATGGAACAGAAGCAAAACGGCAACCGTTCCATATTCGGCTTCATGCTGGAAAGCTACCTGCACGAAGGCCGGCAGGATCCCGGTCCGGCCGGAACAGAATTACGCCCCGGTGTTTCGATCACCGATCCATGTCTGGACTGGGAGCGGACAGAATCAGCCGTACTGGAGGCTGCTGAGGTATTACGCAAGCAGGGCCATTAATCCTGATTCGAATAAGGAGCCTGTCATCTTGAAAGTGCTGGAACGTTTATTTGGCCGGGATGATGTCGTTGAATACTGGCGTCTGGTGGTACTGAGTGTGGTTGTCGGTGCGGTTGCCGGGCTTGGTGCTGCGGGGCTGTATTGGCTGATTGATGCAATGCGTTATTTGCTGATGGAGGGAATTGCCGGCTATCATCCTCAGGGGCCGGGCGGTGAGCCGCCGTTGTTTCCGCCGCTTAATGTTGCATTCAGGCGGGAGGCATTGCTGGTTCTGCCGGCGGCCGGCGGATTGCTCGGCGGTTGGCTGGTGGCAAATTTTGCACCGGAAGCGGCGGGTCACGGTACCGATGCGGCAATCGAAGCTTATCATTATCATGACGGACGTGTTCGCGGAAGGGTTCCGATCATTAAGGCCATCGCTTCGGCCATTACGATTGGTTCGGGCGGCTCGGCCGGTCGTGAAGGCCCGATTGCCCAGATCGGGGCGGGTTTCGGTTCGCAGTTGGCAAACTGGCTGTCGTTAAGCGGCAAAGACCGCCGCATCTTAATGGCTGCCGGTATGGCCGGTGGGGTCGGGGCGATTTTCAACGCCCCGCTTGCGGGTGCAATCTTTGCCGCGGAAGTTATGTACCGCGATCTCGATTTCGAATATGAAGTGCTGGTCCCGGCAATTATCTCATCAGTTGTAGCCTACGCGGTTTTTACGATTCCATTCGGCTGGGAACCGTTGTTTGTGACTCCGTCGTTTGCATTCCGCAATATCTGGCATTTGTTGCCATATCTGCCGTTGGCATTAGTGGTTTCCGGCGGCAGTCTGATTTATGTAAAAGTCTTTTACAAGGTTCATCATCTGTTTGGGCGCAGCCGCATTCAGCCATGGCTGAAACCGGCGCTGGGCGGTCTGGTGGTCGGTTTGATCGGGTATTATATTCCTGAGACGCTGGGAGCCGGTGCCGGCATACTGCAGCGGGCGCTGGTAACCGGCCATGAACTTGAAGGCGATTTCGGCGGGATCGGTATTCGTTTGCTGCTGCTGGTGGCTTTTGGCAAAATTCTGACCACGGCGTTTTCGGTGGGTTCCGGCGGCTCAGGCGGTGTGTTCGGTCCGGCAATTGTGATTGGCGGGGCGCTGGGCGGAGTAGTGGGCCAACTGACCGCTTTACTGTTTCCCGCTTTGGATATTCAGCCGGGGGCGTTTGTTCTGGTGGGGATGGCCGGCTTTTTTGCGGCGGCGGCCAATACGCCGATTTCAACCATTATCATGGTTAGCGAAATGACCGGCAATTACCATCTGCTGGTTCCTTCCATGCTGGTGTGCTTTCTCTCATATCTAATGTTGCGGCATGTGCAATTATACGAAAAGCAGTTACCAAACCGTTTTGAGGCTCCGGTACATCTGGCGCACATGATGGAAGCGACCCTGCGGCAGTTGACGGTTGCGGATGTGTCCGGCTGGCGCGAGAGCGATACCGCCGGGTTGCTGATCAATGATACCGATGGTGTCGGAACCATCCGTGAGCGTTTTACCACCACTGCGCGGACAACCGTGCCGGTTATTGATAAACAGGGCAGGCTGTGCGGGGTGATTTACCGCCGCGAAATGCAGGCAATGCTGATGGCCCATTCAGCGCTCGGTCCGCTGGTTCTCGCGACCGATTTTGCACAGCCGGCGGTTACTGTTTGCAGTACTGATTTTCTGATATCCGCCCTGCAGAAGCTGACCGCTCACGATATCCGTGAGCTGGTGGTGGTCGATCCGGATGATCCGCGTAAAATTACCGGAGTGATTACTAATCACGATATCATGGCCGCCTACCACCGCCGTGCAACCGAAGATAAAGCAGTCTAAACTGCCGGCTGCAAAGCATTGATGATTGCATCGCATGCTTCCGAGACTGCAACCAGACTGGCTTCTTTTTGGGTTCGGGGCTTGATTTCGATCTGTCCCTTGGCCAGCGAACGTTCGCTGACTACCACGCGTACCGGCAGTCCAATCAGGTCGGCATCCTTAAATTTCACTCCCGGGCGTTCTTCGCGGTCATCAACCAGCACGCTCAATCCGCGTGAGCTAAGCTGCTGTTCCAGCTCAGCGGTTACCCGCCGGCATTCTTCGTTGGCGGGGGAAAGCGGCAGTAAGGCAATATCATACGGTGCAACCCCGGCAGGCCATACAATGCCGTTACTATCGTGGCTCTGCTCAATCACGGCTTGTAGTGTACGAGTGACCCCGATGCCGTAGCAGCCCATCACCATAGTATGTGTTTCGCCGTTGGCGTCCAGATACTGCGCTTCGAAGGCTTCGCTGTATTTTGTTCCCAGTTTGAAAACATGGCCGACTTCAATACCGCGTTTTTCGTCGAGTTCCGCACCG
>PXDI01000234.1 GCA_003565095.1 PVC group bacterium
GAGAGTGAGACAGATCTTGAGCTGTATCTGGAAGTGGAGGAGGGCAAGTGGCTTGAGCCGGTGCTCGGCTATGCCTGGCTGATCGATGATTTAAATCAGCTTGCGATTGTCGAAGGCGGAAATACCGCTGATCATGAAGGGCGTCTGTTGTCGGCAGTTCAAAGCAACGGGACGTTTGTTTTGAAAACAGCCATGAACATAAATCCTGACTGGTATGCATCGTTGGGCGGCCGCGGGGAATATGTGTTGGAGTTTGAATTAGATGGTGACGTTATAACCGGAACATACCGCGGAACATTCGATGAGCGTCCGGTGGAAGGCGTATTGTCGGGTAATATCCGGCGTGAGCCCTGGCCCGCGCCGGTTTCTGAATGGAGAGAAGTTGCCCGCGGTGAGCATCCGCGTCTTTATTTCCGCAAGAGCGATATTCCCCGCCTGCGAAAAATGGCAGGCACACCGGGCGGGAAAATGGTGCTGGCCAATCTGCGCGAAATACTGGTTGGTCCTTTCACGCCGTGGCATGCCGCCGGTTACGGGTTTCTCTATCAAATCACTGCTGATCCCCGATATGCGGAGCTGGCCGGAACCTTCGTCGAAAGGCTGTTGAGCGGTGCGCGCGACAAATTGGACGGCCGGTACTGGTGGTGTGAGCCAAAGGTCATCCGGCAAGGCTCAATGATCGAGGCGCTGGCGCTGGCTTATGATCTTTGTTATAACGCATGGGATGAAAATTACCGGCGGCGGATCGCCGGAATTCTGGAGCGTGAACTGCATGCGTTTATAATCGGCGGCGGTGAGGGGTTTGATTCGAAACCCGAGCGTAACTGGTACGGGGTCTGGGTTGGCACGGCGGGAATTGTGGCATTGGCGATTCAGGGTGATGAACGTTTGCGGCTTCCGCCCCGCCGGCTGCCTGTAAGAAATCAAGACACCGCGCAATGGCAGGCTTTTCTGGCGCGTGCCGACCGCTATATCAGTGACGATGCGCCTGAAGATATTTCCGCGTGGGCACTGCGGTTTACATATCGCCGTATGCAACGCTATTTCAGCGAGCGTGGCGGATGGGGCGACCATGGTTATTTCTGGGAGGGACAGCACTACAGCCGGCTGCCGGGAAACAAAGGATGTCTGCCATTCTTTCTGGCATCACGCAGCGCCGCCGGACTGGATTTCGATTCTCATCCTGAATGCGGCGGACAATGGATCATGTTACGCTGGCTGTATAATACCGTGGGAGAGAATGGTGAAATGCGTTATATACGCAACAATGAAGCAGGCGCGCGTTGGGATCATTACTCTTTTGACAATGTCGGCGGTGAATTTGCCAAAGGCGCGGGCATTTGCAACGAGGCCTACCTGCCGGCGGTCAAATGGTTTTACCGGAATGTTGTACACGCCAAAGGAGACCGCCCCTGCAATATCGGCGTATATCCGCATCATGCGGTGCTGGCCTATCTGCACTGGCCGTTCGGTCTTGAAGAGCGCAATCCGGCGGAGGTGCTTCCGTCGTTTCTGTACGACCGGCGAAAAGGCTATTTTGTTTTTCGCAAAAAATGGCAAAGTGCGGACGATCCGGTGGCGATGTTTCATTTGAGTCATGACTATAGTTCATTACGTACGCCGCAGATTATGGTTTGGGGTCTGGGGGCGGAAATGAAGGGGGAGCCGGTAATGCGCTGGCATCCGATCGGCGATCTGCTCAACTGGCGCGGCGGAAGAGTGCTTGATGTGGCTGCGTCAGCAGACGGAGTCACGGTTGTTGCCGCCGAATTTCCGGTTCCGCCCGGCGGACAGATTTTGCGCCATGCTGGATCGTTTCTGGTTGATTGGTCCGGCAAAAGCGGCGCAACCGGCCTGATCGCGGTTGCCAATTTTCGTGAGAGCGTGCAACAGGAGGTTGACGAAGAAGAGCGGGCGCGGCAGGCGGAAGCGTTGCAGAGAATGCCGCCGCAAATGCGCGAAATGATGGAAGCCCGTTTAAAATCGCGGCAGCCGCAACCTTTTACACCTCAGGTGGCGTCAGATGTGGAAAGGTTTTTTCAGCGCGGGGCGGAAAAACTCCGCACGACGGTTGTGGCATCCGGCGATGGCTTTCGTTTTGTGCTGATGACATTGCATGCCGGTGAACATCCTTCAGTCAGCACTTCCGGCGCAGGTCTTGACACTGTGGTGAACATTGGCGAACGTACCCTGCGGTTTGACGGTACGCGTATTGTGGTGGAATCTATCGATAGTGGTTTTGGACAGTATTGAATAGTCGAATAACAGGGGCAGCATAGTGAATGTAGGCAAGCGTGAATGTCCGGGATATCTTCGTGAGTATAAAGAGCTGATGCTTCATAGTGCTTCATGTGCTTCATAGGGTCCGAGAAAGCGGAAAACGGTTGTTGACCAGATGTGAAGCAAGCCGGATTGCACGAAAGGTAGCACTTGAGCTGTCCTGTCGGTACAGCGGGAAAAGTCAGCGTCAGACCGGTGAGTATTATGGGTACCGGGGAAACGGTTCGGTGTTGAAGCAACGGAAACGACTTAAGGAGATAATGGAGACAGATGAAAGATTGCGAAAGCGATTTGAAAAATCAGCAAACAACTCGCAAAGACGTGATTTCCGCTTTCTCGGTCTGACCTTAGGAGCTTTAGAGTGTTTCTACGCCTCAGATTCACGGACGCAGCGCGCAAAATGATTACGGTCAACCAAAGATAATACTTGGCTGAACAAATTTGCCTGTCGTATCATTTTCTCGACCTCATCTTTCGGTGTTTTTGCAATTCAACAAAAACTATTTACCGATTAGGAGGTCAATTTCAAAACATTATTTTTGACAGATGTGGTCCCCTATGTGGTGCGGTTGAGGGCGGACTGTGCCAGATGGATGAGGGGGGCGGTTTTTGCGGGCGGGAATGCTGCCAGGGCATGAATGGCTTCGGCGGTGTATTTGGCGGCGTGAGTGCGCGCTTCTTCCGTTGACCAGACCTGCAGGCAGGAAAGTTCCTTATGGGCGGCAGCGGTTTCGTCGGAGTCGAGCAAATCATCAATAATCTGAAAAGCCAGGCCGGTTGCGTTTCCGTAGCGGACTAAAGCCTGCTGCCGGTCGGGTGCGGCGTCCGCCGCCAGTGCACCTGTTTCAACGGCGGCAGCAATCAGGTCGGCGGTCTTGTGCTGATGAATTGCGCAAATGGTTTTTTCGTCGGGGCGTTCGGCGCTGATGTCCATTACCTGGCCGGCGATAACCCCTTTGCTGCCGCCGGCGCGCGCCAGAGCGGTGACAATTTTTGCGGCATTGACGGGGGAGGCGGATGCGACTTCGAAAGCCATGGTCAGCAGGGCGTCACCGGTGAGCACTGCGATTGCTTCGCCGAATTGCACATGCACAGTCGGTTTGCCGCGCCGGGTGGTGTCGTCGTCCATGCAGGGCAGATCGTCATGTACCAGGGTGTAGGAGTGCAGCAGTTCGACCGCTGCGGCGGCGGTTAGCGCGGAGTCACTGCTGCCGCCGGCGGCATGGCAGGCCGCCAAGCAGAACAGCGGCCGGATGCGTTTGCCGCCGGGGAAGAGGCTGTAGCGCATGGCAGCATGCAGTGGATATGGCGGCGTGCCGTCTGCCGGCAGCAGCAAATCAAGCTGCTGTTCAACTTTTTGCAGCCATTCGCCGAGCAGTTTTTCTGAATTATTGTTCATTCATTAAGAATGTACCGGTTCGGTGTAATAGGCAAGGAAGTTTTATGCTTTCGTTTTGCGGGGCAATGCCTTTATGATAAGCGGTCAATGATAAAGCCTTTACGGGGGTATGCGGTGAAAAAAGAGGAAATAGCCATTCAGGAGCAGATGAATTCCGCCGGCGGTTCTGCGTTTGAGAAGTATCAGCGTCTGATTGTCGGGCGCAAGGGACTGGGTGCGTTTGTGCTGTATGAGCTGGCGGCGTGTGTTTCGGGCTGGCCGGGTGCGGCGGGACTGTGGTTACGCGGCGTGCTTTACCGCCGGGTGCTCGGCTCGTGCGGGCGGGGGGTGGTTTTCGGCCGCTATACAACTTTGCGGCATCCACATAAGATCCAGATTGCCGACGGGGTGGTGATTGATGACGGCTGTTTGCTGGATGCTAAAGGGGAAGACAATCAAGGCATCCGGATCGGTAACGGTGTTTTTGTGGGCCGTAACAGTATTTTGAGCTGCAAGAACGGAGACATTACCGTTGGCGACAAGGTCAACATTGGTTTCAATTGTGAAATAGTATCGGCTTCCGAGGTGTTGGTCGGCGCGGGGTCGCTGCTGGCGGCGTACAGTTATTTAGTTGGAGCGGATCATATTTTCAGCGATCCGGAAAAGCCGATACATGAGCAGGAGCGCTGTTCGCGCGGGATCCGGCTGGAGGAGAATGTCTGGGTCGGTGCGGGGGTGGTGGTGGCTGACGGTCAGCGGCTGGGGCGTAATTCCATTATCGGTGCCGGTGCGGTGGTGACATCAGATGTGCCGGAATACGCAATAGCTGCCGGGGTGCCGGCGAGGGTGCTGCGTGACCGGCGGGAGACGGGAGATAAACCGGATGCCGGATAATGAGTTGAAGTCTGCCGGGGTTGGTGGACAGGTTATAACGCTGCTGAAGCTGGTGCTGGTGGCCGGTTGTATTGCGATTGTCGTAAACCGGCTTAATTTTTACGAACTTCTGCGGGTCTGGCAGGGGCTGGTGCCGGGGTTTCTCTTGCTGGCGGCCTTCTTTATCATGACCGAGCCGCTGGTGGTGGCATTCAAATGGCATTTATTGATTCGCGGTTCGGGGGTGCCGGCATCATTTGGGGAGGTGTTGCGGGCAATTCTTACCGGCAATTTTTTGAGCATACTTTTCCCAACCTCTTTAAGTGCGGATGCTTTACGGCTGGCATTATTGGGGCGGCGGCATCGTGATCTTGCGCATCTTACCGGAACGCTGGTGGCTGACCGTTTGGCGGCGGTGGCGGGGCTGGTGGTGCTTTCGCTGGCGGGACTGCCGTTTGCTTTACGCAGCCTTGGATGGAGCAGGGCATTGATGGGTGTGGTCTTGTTGTGTGTGTTTACCAGTGCGGCGATAGCTGTGATTCTGGCACCATGGACACAGCGGTTGCTGGTGTGGCTGGATGGTTGGGCGCAGCAGCATCCTTCGGCAGGCAGAACCATAAAATTTATGCGGCGTGCGACGGGGATCGTCCGGCGGGTGTATAATCCGTTGATGCAATTGATTCGTCAACCCAGGCTGCTGCTGATTGTTTTTTCAATGGGGATCGGGGTTCAGTTGTGGCGGATTATGCAGATTCGCATGCTGTTCTTGAGTCTGGGTGCCACACACGCGTTTATCTATGATGTGGCTTTTGTGCCGATGATTATCCTGTTGACACTGCTGCCTATCTCATTTTTTGGCCTGGGAATCAAAGAGGGCGCATTTATTTTTTTCTTCACCTCGATCGGGCTGGCGGTTGAAAAATGTGTCGGGGTTTCGCTGTTGACGTATCCGCTGATTATTCTGGCTTTACTGCCGGGCGGCGTACTTTTTCTGCTGGGGGACCGCACGCAACTGATGAAATCGGTTGAGCAGTCAGAAACACAGGATGTTTTGCAAAGAGAGTGAGGCATATATGCAGGTGTTATCATACATAAAACTGGCCCGGCCGGATCACTGGTTTAAGAACATATTCATGCTGCCGGGGATTCTGCTGGCGTTCTGGTTTACGCCGGAGCTTTGGAATGTCGGCCTGTTTATGCGTCTGCCGGTGGGTTTTATTGCGGCCTGTCTGGTGGCATCCAGCAATTATGTGCTCAATGAAATACTGGATGCACCGTCGGATCGTCATCACCCGGTGAAATGCGCCCGGCCGCTGGCCAGCGGTGCTGCTTCAATTAAGGTGGCGTATGTGCTGTGGTTATGTCTGGCGGCGGCAGGCGTTGCGACGGGCTTCATTCTGGGTGCGGCATTTGCGGCGATGGTGCTGTTGCTGTGGATTATGGGGATTGTATACAATGTCAGGCCGATACGATCCAAGGATCTGCCGTATGTGGATGTGATGAGTGAAGCGGTGAATAATCCGATTCGTCTGGCACTGGGCTGGTATGCGGTTGGGGCAGGTGCCATGCCGCCGCTTTCGGTGATCATGGCGTACTGGATGTTCGGCAGCTTTCTGATGGCGGTTAAGCGCTTTGCTGAGTTTCGCCGGATTGACCATCTGGAGCGCGCTGCACAGTACCGCAAATCGTTTGCCTATTACAACGGTGAGCGGCTGCTGGAGAGCATAATGTTCTATGCGGCGTTTTTTGCGATGATGTCGGGCGTCTTTGTGACGCGCTATCAGATCGAATTAATTCTGGTTACGCCGCTGGTGTCGGTATGTATGGCATATTATCTGCATCTGGGCTTTAAACCGGACAGTCCGGTGCAATATCCGGAGTCACTTTGGCGGCAGAAGAAGCTGGCGGTGCTGGTAACCGTTACCTTCGTTGCGTGTGCGGTATTGCTGTTTATTGATCTGCCGGCATTTGCCGGGCTGTTTGATCCCTGGATAATGCCGCCGCGCTAAAAAGAATAGCGCAGGCCGATGCCGAAGGCATAGTTGCTGAGGTTGAAGTCGCCTGCTATCGGTTCGCGGTGCGCCAGGCCCATAAAAGTCATATGATGTTTCACGTCAGTTTCAAGCCACATTCTGCGGGCATAGAGTTCGATCCAGAGGTTGCGGTGAATTTCGGCCATTGCGGCGGCATCCAGCACTCTGCCGGTGGCGTCATCGACATCCATCCAGCGCTGGTAACCGTCATTGGGCCATTCGGGAGAACCGTCCGCCCGCCACTGCCGGTATTCGGCCTGGGCATTCTGCCAGCCGTCCTCTGTTGAAAATCCATGATGCCACCAGCCGGTATATTTGAAGGATGAACTCAGCAAAGCCAGTCCGGCTCCGCCTTGCACCCGGATACGAATATTGCGGTCATAAACCAGCGGATTAAACTCATGTCTCAGGAAAAGCGTGGCCGCCGGACCGCGCATCACGACGTTCCCGTCGCTATGACCGGTTGATCTGGTTATGGCTGCCGCCTCGAGGCGGTTATAGAAGTTCAGTTCAGTTCCGATCCATGGCAGAAACAGCCAGCTCACAAAGAAGTGCGGATGCCATGAGTCATGTTTGCGGGAGAGATAATCGACGCTGCCGACAAATTCATTTGATTTGTTATCGGTGAAACGCTGATGCAGCAGGCGGAAGCCGATTTCGAGACGGTCCTGCATAAGCGTTGATGTAGATTCGGTCCAATCGCTCCAGGGGACACCCGGTATGCCGTCGGTGCGTGAAACGGCCGGTGCACGGGGCTGTCGCGGTCTGTCCGGGCGTCTGATCCGCGGATCGGGAGCGGTGGCGGCAACAGCATCGTCTTCAAGCATGCGTGCTATATTAATTGCGGGAGCTTCACGCACGAAAGTATCCAAATCCCCGGTATAGCGGCCGCGCATGTGGCGTACCACCTGGCGGCGGTTGACATCAATGAGTCCGGTTTCCAGTATCCATTGCTCGCTGCGTTGGTAGAGTTTGGCGTAAATTGAGTAAGGGGTTCCCAGCAGTCGGCCTGCTTCGGTGGCGGCGGTTTCATAATTGGCATATACGGCCGGGTTAAAACGTTTTTGCCGCAGTTGGGTTTCGGTGCGGATTAGTGAAAGCGGTTCAAGCTGCGGATTACGCGCCACAGCCAGGTATATTTCAGTACGGATACTGTCGAGAATGTTTTCGGGCACCGATGAATCGGTTTCCACCGGCATAATGATACATGCTGCTGCCGGGGCACCCCATGAAAGAGAAGTGCATGTAACAAACACTAAACAGAGAACTAACCATTGATGTATTTTGTTTACAAACACGATATCGGGCTCCTTTTGTTGGTTATTCGTCGATTTTGTCAAAGAAAGTCAGTGCGATGATGCGCATGCCTTCGGCATTGGGGTGCAACCCGTCCGACAGCAGCAGGGCGGGATCATTCTTGAAAGTTCTTTCCAGATCAGCCAGGCGGATGCGTTCTGCTGATGCAAACTGCCGGATGCGCGGGTTCAAGTTTGAGATTTCCTGTTGCATGTAGGCGTGACTGCCAAATGCGGGGGTCAGGGTGGCGACGATCGGCAATACCTGTCTGGCACGTGCGGCTTCAACCATGAAGCGCAGGTTATCGATAGTACCGGTGGTTTGCTGAAAAATCACATCATTAGCACCATAAAGGATCAGGACATAACCGGGTTTATGGCGGTCAAGCAGAGAGGCAAAGCGGTCCCGGCCTTCCCAGCTTTTTTCGCCCGATACACCGGCATTGATAACCCGGCGTGCCAGCAGGTGTGCCAACTGGTTGGGGTAGCTTTGGGCCGAAGGCACCCCATAGCCATAAGTAATGCTGTCACCAACGCACAGAATGGTGTTGGGATCGTTTTCTCCGAAATCATGCGGCGTTTTCTTGCTGCTTTCGCAGCCGCTATGCCCAAAAACAAGCAGCGCGCTAAGCGCCATCCCTGATAGCTTGCCCCATATTCTGTTCATTGCCACCTCTTGACCCAATTACAAATCGGCCAACAAAATTAAAATTAAACCACAAACCGTGCTACTCAATCAATATTTTTTGTATAGAAAGGCTTTGCCGGTTAAGGCCATAGGGGTAACCGTCATAGAAAAGACTGTCGAAATAATGCACATGCCGGCCCTGCAGGTAATTAAAGAGGGACATGACCTGTTTGGATTCGTCGGGATGGAACTGAAACTGATCTGCAAGGCCGCGGAAAAGACCTGCCGATCTAAAATACACCGCCGGGATTAATATCAGTATGATCAGTCCCGCCCGTATGGCCCGGGAATAGCGTCCGGCAGATGTTGATATCGGTTTGTCGGGCATACTCATTTTCCGATTTTACTTTTATTCAATAATAAAATCTGATGCAATCACAACATGAACTGCGTGAAGACTAAAATAAATATGGCATTGAGGTCAACACAAGCCGCAGTGTTCGCGACGGCTGTGCTGGCTTTTGTTGTGTCCCTGTTTATGGCGCAGCATGCTTTCCTTGGGCGGCCGATCACCACGGATGAGAACAGTTATGTTTTCCAGGCCACGCAGCTTGCGTCCGGGAGGTTAGCTTATCCGTATCCGGATATTGCGAGTATATTTCATCATGAAATGATTATTCTCCACCGCTTGCGCGGCTGGTTTTCGCGCTATCCCCCCGGGCATGCGCTATGGCTGGTGCCGGGGGTCTGGCTGGGGAATCCGCGGATCATGATTGCGCTGGCGGCGGGGTTGACCGTTCTGGTGCTGGCATTTGCGGCCAAGCTGACGGGGGTGGCGGCCTGGCTGCCGGGGCTTTTGATGGTATTATCGCCTTTCTTTATTTTCGGGCACGGGACATTGTTGAGTCACACCAGTGGCGCATTGGCATCGTCGCTGATAATAGCGGGAATGTTTTTGTGGGTGATCCGGCAGAGCCTGCCGGGGGCGGGGCTGGCCGGCTTGGCATGGGCATGGCTGTTTATGAACCGCAGTCTGTCGGCACTGGCACTGGTACCGGTGATCGGGCTGTGGGCTTTATGTTATCTTTTTTCAGCCGGCCGATTCCGTCAGGGTAAAGTATGGCAGGGGACGGTTTTGCTGGCGGTTACGGCAGCTTTGGGAGTGCTTGCCTATCTTTTTTACAACTATCGCATGACGGGCGACCCGTTGCTGCCGACATATATTATGTATGCGCCAAGTGAGGGAATCGGCTTTGGCTGGCGTTACACCCATGTGCAGGGGGTTTATCATACATGGCAGCGCGGGCTTTCAGAGACTTGGCAGAATCTCGTACTGCTGGACCGTTGGCTCTTGGGCTGGACGGGCTCATTATTGTTTGCGCTGCTGCTGGCGCTGGCCGGCATGTGGGTGTGGCCGCATGCCACCGGCTGGCTGCTGCCGGGATTTATTGCGGTGGTTTTCGGCTATGTTTTTTTCTGGTATCCAGGCCCGCGCGAATTCGGCCCGGGATACTATTTAGAGGCTGCTCCGTTTCTGTATATGGCTGCTGCTGCGGGTATTTGGAATCTGCATCCGCTGGCGGGAAGGCTTTCGAAAGTTCAGCGAATATTAGCCGGCATTGTAATTACGGGGCTATGGTTGTTTTTTATGCAGGGTTTCTGCCGCGAGCAGGTTTTGGTTAGAAACGAAGCGGCGCACCGTGAAGCGGAACTGGCCGCGGTGCTGGCTACGGCGCCGCCGGATTCACTGGTTATACTGCGGAATATTCCGCAGCCGGAGCGTGGACAGTTGGTTTTAAATCCGCACGGACTGCAAAGCGACCCGCTGGTTGTCCGGGATAATCCTGATATGCACCATCTCATTGCACGGCGTTTCCCGGAGCGGAATTACTTTTATCTGCAGCCCGGGGCCAAGCAGTTGTTGCCGGTAAAACTATCTGCCGCCCCCCGGCGGGTTTGCATTGCACCGGTCATCACCAGATACTTTACCGGCGGCAACCGTCGGTTTGATGAAGACAGTTTTCTGGTGAGGGTGGCTGACAACGCTGCAGGAGATGAGGCCGGTTATCTGGCATTTGGCGGAACATTCTGGCTGGCACCGGGTACCAACCGGATTGATTTCATGGTGAGTGCGGAAAACACGGGTTGGGCGAGCAGCGTGGATTTTGCCAGTTACTACGGAAAACTGGTGCATGCGCAAAGTGACATTCCGGACGGTCTTGACCAGGTTGTTACACTGGTGGTGGTGAATGATGAATACTGGCAGGTTGAACCACGGGTGTATTACGGTGGTGCCGGACGGCTGGAAGTGCATAACATCTGTCTCGGTGAGGTTATCCCGGGCGAGTGGGTTACAGGAAAAGAATGAAGATACTGGTTGTAATAGACAAGCTTTCCATGGACGGGATAACACCGAGCTGCATAGCTATGCATTTGCGGGATTCTTATGAGTTGTTCCGGCGGCGTAACTGTCAGCCGGAAATTTGCAACATCCGCGGTGATGATCCCGGCAGCCGTTTGCTGGAGGCTGCCGGGATTCAGGTGCATAAGTTAGGGTTGAGTCCATTATCGCCGCTGATATGCCGGCGTCTGGCTGGAATAATTGATAACTGCGGCTGTGAGCTGGTGCATGCCCACGGGTATAGCGCTGCTAATTTCGGCCGGCTGGCCGCGGCAATGCGCAAAATTCCGGCGGTAGTTCATGAGCACGCGATCCTGCCTGTGCGTCCCCACCAGTTTCTTGCGGATGCCTTGCTGCGTGGATTGACCACCTGTGCGGTGGGGGTTTCCGGGGCGGTAGCGGATTTTCTGGTACGTGGGCGTTGTGTGCCGCGTTCGCGGGTGCGGGTTGTGCATAACGGGATAGATTTGGTGCGTTTCAGGCAGGTTGAGGTATCAATGAACGCTGCTCGTGCCCGGTTTGATTTGCCTCCGGATGTCCCGCTGGCCGGATGTGCGGCGCGTTTCAGAAAGGAGAAGGGGCAGCATGTTCTGCTTGACGCACTGCCGCTGTTACATGAATCTATACCTGATTGCCATTTGGTGCTGGCCGGGGACGGTCCCGACCGGCAGCTTCTTGAACAACGGGCTGCTGAGTTGAAGGTTGCCGGCAAAGTGCGGTTTGCCGGTTTCATTGATGATATCCCGTTATTTTTGCGGGCATTGTCGGTGCTGGTTATTCCGTCGTTGAGCGAAGGGTTCTCCTTTGCCGCCGCCGAAGCAATGGCGGCCGGCTGTCCGGTGGTGGCTTCGCGGGTTGGCGGACTGCCTGAGGTTGTGGAAGACGGCGTTACCGGTTTACTGGTGCCGCCCGGCGATGCGCCGGCACTGGCGGCTGCCGCCGGCAAGTTGTTGACGGACGAATCTTTGAGAGAGAAGCTGACTGAGCGGGCCGGCCAGGATGTGGCCCGTTTTTCTTTAGAAACATATGTAGATAAGATGACGGCGCTGTTCGGGGAGCTGGTGCATTCATCTGTTGATCAGAATTAGAATTGCATCCGGTTGTGTTGCAAAACCGGGTGCTTGAAGAAAAAAAGGTGGTGTAATGCGGCAAGTTATTTACGGCGGGTTGTTGGTGTTGCTGACAATATTTAGCGGTTGCGGCAGGCATGCCGGTTTGGAGGAGCCCGCTGAATGGGATATTGCCCCATGGGTATATTCTGTTGGCGTAATGCATGCGGAAGATCCGCTGGGGCTGCGCGAAATTGCCGATCCATCAATGCCGCCGGTTTTTGCCGGTGATGACTGTTCGGATATCCTGGCACTGTTTGCAGCCGACCCGTTTTTGTTCCATACCAACGACACCTGGTATCTTTTTGCCGAAGTCTGGAATATTGACACCGCTCAGGGGGATATTGCTTTGGCAACCAGCAGTGACGGGGTGGAGTGGGAATACCGCGGGGTGGTGCTGGATGAGCCTTTCCATCTTTCTTATCCCTGTGTGTTTGCCTGGAATGACAACATCTATATGGTTCCGGAATCCTACCGGACCGGCACCATTCGTCTTTACCGGGCTGATCCGTTCCCGGACAACTGGGTGCATGTGGTTGATCTGGTAAACGGCGTGTATGTGGACAGTACGCCGTTTTATCATGCCGGCCGCTGGTGGATGTTTGCCGGGGTGCGCAGTAATCTGGATTTGCATCTGTTCTGGTCGGATGATCTCTACAGCGGGTGGCAGGAGCATCCGCGCTCTCCGGTCATCCGCGGTGACGGCCGTCGTGCGCGACCGGGCGGGCGGACCTTTGTTGATGATGACGGACGCTTAATCAGAATTGCCCAGGACTGTCTGCCGACATATGGAAATCAGGTGCGTGCGTTTGAGGTCACAGAGCTTACCACGGATACCTATGCAGAACGTGAACTCGCCAACAGTCCGATACTTGACGGAACAATCTTCCCATGGGCTTCTGCCGGAATGCACCATTTTGATCCGCAACGGGTGCCGGGGGAACCGGGGCGCTGGCTGGTGGCAATCGACGGACACGTAATTGTTCAACCGGAAGAAACGCTTGATATTGGATTTGCCAACGGCATGGCATTGCGCGGGATGACGGTATTGCCGCAAGCGGTGCGCCCGGGAGAAAATATTCTGCTAAGATTTTTCTGGAAGGGCGTTTCATCCCCGATGCCGGATCCTCCGGTCTGTTTTGTGCATATACGGTATAACGGGCAGATTATATTTCAGGCGGATTACCAGACTATGCAGGGGCGTGAGGTATACGAAAATCTGGTCAGGGTGCCGGACGATGCTCCGGCAGGGGAATATGAAATACGGATAGGTTTGCATTGGCCGGAGCGGCGGCGGCGTGCGCGTATTCATGGTGATTTCTGGAATTCCCGGCGTGTGGTCACCATTCCGGCGGCTTTTTCTGTGTTGGTAGAAGAATAATCGGTCGTTGCAAAAAGTTCATATTTATATTGAAGGTTGCCGAAATGCAGACACAACTATTGAACAAGGAAGCGGTCGTGGCCGCGGACATTGAAACCTCCACCGATGAATATGCAATGCGATTCAGCGGGAGTGTTGGTCAGTGGATGCTTGAGCGTCAGGCGCGGCTGACAATGGCGTTGCTGGTAGGTGGTGGCGCGCTTGACATATTAGACGTTGGCGGGGGGCATGGGCAGTTGGCGCGTCCTATGAATGAGGCCGGGCACAATATCACTGTGCTGGGCAGTGCCCCGTCCTGTGTCCATCGTCTCACCGATTTGGCTGAAAGCGGGCAGATAAAATTTATTTCCGGCAACGTGCTGGAGCTGCCCTTTGCTGATAATTCCTTCGATACGACAGTGTGCTTCAGACTGGTGACGCATTGTGCTGACTTTGGCCGGCTTATCAGCGAGCTGTGCCGGGTGGCCCGTAAATCCGTGATTATAGATTATCCCACGATACAAAGTGTCAATATCGCGGCAAAAGCGCTGTTTGGGGCAAAACGCCGGGTAGAAGGTGATACCCGTCATTGGGCGCTTTTCCGTCACCGGCAGATTGACGAAGCCTTCAGTGCGGCGGGTTGGCGGACCGTGGCGCGGCGAAAGCAGTTTTTTATGCCGATGGTTTTTTACCGGCTTTTGCGCAGCCGCCGATTTGCAGCGTTGCTGGAGGGAGTGTTTGCGGCGGTCGGTTTGACCGGTTTGTTCGGCTCACCGGTGATTGTCAGAGCGGAACCATCTAATAAAAGAGAGGCTGTCAAATGAGTGATAAAATCCGTCTCGGCGTAAGTGCCTGTTTGCTGGGGGAGCGTGTCAGGTATGACGGTCAGCATAAGCATGACCGTTTTATAACCGATACATTGGGCCGTTTTGTGGAATATGTGCCGGTGTGTCCAGAGGTAGAGTGCGGTCTGCCGGTTCCGCGTGAGGCCATGCGGTTGGTCGGAAGTCTGGAAAACCCGCGGCTGATGACGCAGCGCAGCGGGATTGATTTGACCGAGCAGATGCAGTCGTGGGTCAACAAGCGCGTCAAAGAGCTTGAGAAAGAGAAGCTGTGCGGATTTATCTTTAAAGCCAAATCACCCAGCAGCGGGATGGAGCGGGTTAAAGTTTACAACGGGCGTGGCGGATTGACGGGTTTTGGCAGCGGAATGTTTGCGCGGGCTTTCATGGCGCATTTCCCTTTGCTGCCGGTTGAAGAGGAAGGGCGGTTGCATGATCCGCTGTTGCGCGAGAACTTCATCGAACGGATTTTTACTTTGCAGCGCTACCGCGCAGCGATCACTCCCCGCATTTCAATGGCGGCGCTGACCGGTTTTCATGCGTACCACAAATATCTTTTGATGTCGCACAGTCAAGAGGCGGTAAGGCAAATGGGCCGGATGCTGGCGAATGCCAAACGGGATGGTGTTGCTTTGAAGGCTTTAGCCGCCAATTATGAAGAGGCGTTGCTTACAACGCTCAAGTTGATTGCAACGCCGCGCAAACATGTAAACGTATTGCAGCACATGGCGGGATATTTGAAAGAGGAGCTTGCGGCTGACGAGAAAAAGGAGCTGGCGGAATTACTTGCGGAATTCAAGCAGGGGCTGATTCCATTGATTGTGCCGGTAACAATCATCAATCACTATGTGCGCAAATATCAGCCGGACTATTTAAAAGACCAGGTCTATCTGCAGCCGCATCCGCTTGAGTTGCAGTTACGCAATCATTCCTGAAATATTCCGTGGATACGTTGCAGTTCGGCTTCGGCGTCATTGATCAGTTCCGCAAAGATATCCGCCATCGGCTGGATTTTCCCGACCAGTCCGACACTTTGGCCGGCCATCATTCGGCCGGTTGCAATGCCGCCGGCGACAAACACCGGCACGGATGGTTCGCGGAAGAGCACCTGCTGCAGCAGTACCGTCAGGGACACCTGTCCGATATGGCCGCCCGCTTCAGATCCTTCCAGAATGAGTGCATCTATTCCAAAGCGGATTTGCTGGCGTGCAATCGACATGGTGGAGGCAAATGCAACAGTTTTCTTGCCGGAGTCTTTCATCTTCTGCACATCATGCTTATGCGGAAAGTTGCCGGCAAAGATTACAACGGGAACATTTTTGCGGGCAAGGATATCCATCTGCGCCTTGAAATTCGGTGCGATGGTTATCAAGTTGACTCCGAACGGCTTATCAAGTTGCTCGACACAGCGGTCAACTTCGGCCTCAAAAAGGTCGGGCGGCATATTGCCGCCTGCCAGTACGCCGAAGCCGCCATTGTCGTGAATTGTGCGCACCAGTGCAAAATCACTGATCCACGTCATCGCCCCGCACAGGATCGGATATTCTACACCAAGAAACCCGCGACCTGTGCGCCATAACTTATCAAGCAGAACTTTCGCCATTGATCAACCGACGTTCTTTTCCGCCTGCAGCCAGTAGCTTTTGGCATCCTGCTTGAAGCCGTCTTTCTCTGCCAGCAGAAAAGCTTCCAGTTCAATGGTGCGGAAACGTGCTTCTCCGCTCATTTCCGGCTGCGGTGATCTCTTTTTTGCCGGAGTGGCCCGGCGGGCCCGCTTGGTTGTAGTAGTTTTTTTTGCAGCCGTTTTCTTTGCCGCGGCCTTTTTGACTGTCGTTTTCTTTACTGTGCCGGTTTCCATATCCGTTTCCTTTTATATCGCTACGTTCTGTCAAGAATTGCGCCCCAGTCTTGGGGCTAATCGTCGTTTCATCAAGTACTTGGAGCTAATTGGTTGTTCTCCCCCAGGAGTTAGGCGCTAGTCGTTAGGCGCTAGGCGTTAGAAACTTCATGCATTGATCGCAGCATCTTGCCGGCCTTGATATGTCAAAGCATATCGCTCTTCCGCAGGAAAGCTCTTGCTGATTTCGAAGATCTCCCTAACGCCTAACGCCTAATCC
>PXDI01000039.1 GCA_003565095.1 PVC group bacterium
CAATGACTTATGAAATCTGAAACAATTCATAACAAACCACCATTAAATACATAAGGCGCAACATCGCACAAAATTATGTTATGACCATGACTTAATGGTTAATTGATTGCAAGCTCTTTTGTCTTAAAAGCGTTTTTTATGCGACTGCTGTACCATTTTCTCTATTGATGCACCTGATCACGCTCCCAGATATGCCGCTTATACCGTTCAACAAACTGTTTGTCTGTCCCTGATGGCTGTGTCATTCTTATTAGGACATGGTTTATTATGAAATAATTCTGCTGTTGGTTGTTCTGCCGGCGGTGGCGGCAGGATATGGCATGGCAAGGATATCAGAGCGGTCAAGCGGAGCAACGCTCAGGAAATCATCTGGACAGGTGACGGCAGCGATATTTGGCGGCGCGATTATATGGTTTCTACTGGCGGTGGCGGCGCGGAATTATGCGGAAACGGACGGCCCCGGCTGGGCATTGGCGGATTGGTTCTCGCACCAAGGAAAGTGGTGGGTGTTTGTTGTGTGTCTATCAACCATGTTCGGCTTCATTGCGTGGGATATGCGAAAGCAGCCTGCATCTTCATTAATCAGTGCCGTAATCATGACCGCGTTATCAATCGGGCTTACCGTTTGGCAGACATATCCGATCTACAGGATTCTGCCGGATACTGCCCGACGCGATATGCTCGGCCATATGCGGCAATCGCATCCGACAACCTGCGGACCGGTTTCCCTCGGCAACCTGCTGGAACAATATTACGGGGTGCCCTCGCCTTCCGAACGCACGCTTGCCCGCCTGGCCGGAACAACCCGCCTTGGCACCACAACACGCGGACTGCAAAGGGCTGCTCGCCACCTCGGCATTGCCTTCGAACCCGCCCGCGTCTTGCACCCGGAAGAAGTGCGCGCATTGCAACGGCCGGCGCTGATCGCCATATCCACCATCCCCGTGGTACGCCATTCGGTTCTGCTGCTGGAAGGCAACGAAAGCGGAGCACTGATCATCGATCCGGACTACGGCTTACAAGAGAACGCGGACTGGACCTGGGTGCAACGCGTTCAGTACGGAAAAACCTTAGTGGTCAAAGAATGAGACGAAACAATGTATCCGCGGCCGCAAACAGAATCTTCTTCTATGCAAAGAATTCGTGTCCATTCGTGCGATTAGTGGACAAACAGCTATGCTGACCGCAAGCCGGCATAGATCAATCGCGCCATTTCCTTACCGATGCGCGGCACTTGCGCCAACTCGCCCTCATCGGCCTTGAGCAACGCCCGGGGCGATCCAAAATGCTTAAGCAACAGCCCCTTGCGCTTCGCGCCAATCCCCGGGACATCATCCAATACTGATTCCCTGATTTTCTGCTGCCGCAGGGCCCGGTGATAGGTCAGGGCGAAGCGATGCGCTTCGTCACGCAGACGCTGCAACAGACGCAACGCCGGACTTGACCGTGACAAGACCAGCGGCCTGGAACTCCCTGTCACATAGATTTCCTCAAATTTCTTTGCCAGGGATATGCAGACAACATCCGCAAGATCGAGCTTCATTAACACATTCTGAGCAGCGTGCAACTGGCCCAGTCCACCATCCAGCACCACCAGATCCGGCAATCCTTCATTCTTTTCCATCAGGTCACGAAACCGGCGGTCGATTACTTCCGCCATCATCCGGAAATCGTCGCTGCCGTCAACGGTCCTTACCCGAAAACGCCGATAACGGTTGCGTTGCGGACGGCCGGCAATCAGGCAAACCATACTGCCAACCGCAAAAGTGCCGGAAATGTTGGATATATCGTAGCCTTCAATCCAGTCAGGCCGCGTTGACAACTGTAATAATTCACACAATTCATCCAATGCGGCTTGTGCATCCTCATTTCTGCTCTGACGGTTGGCGCTTACATTGATCCGCCGCGTCACAACCTGCCGCAGCATAAAATAGATGTCGCGCAAGTTGGCGGCGGTTTCATATTCCTTCTGTTCCGCGGCGGCAGTCATTGCATCATGCACCTCACGCAGAACCGCGGGACGCTCCCCCCGCAGAAATGCACAGGCTTCCTCAACCCGCTTGTGATATTCTTCACGGCTGATCCGTCCGATGCAGGGGGCGGAACACTGACGGATGATGTCATCCAGGCAATGGCGGTATGTTTCGGCATCCGGAACCCGCGGAGTACACTTCCGCAACCCGTAACGGCGTTCAACAAAATCGCAGGCCGTACGCGCGGCGGCTGACGAAGTAAACGGCCCGGCATACCATCCGCCGTCATCACGGCGGATGCGGCACAATTCAAAGCGTGGCCAGTCATGCTGCGGATAGATTCTGATCATGATGTAACGTTTATCATCGCGCAAGGTGACATTGAAACGCGGGCGGTACTCTTTGATCAGTTTTCCCTCAAGCAACAGGGCTTCGGCTTCGGAACGTGTGACGATGTATTCAAGATCGGCCACGCTGTTGACCATGCTGCGCAATTTTGGCGGCGAGCGCCGCCGGGTGCTTTCACGGAAATATGATTGAACCCGCTTACGCAGCGAAACAGCCTTGCCGACATAAATAATGCCGCCGCGCCGGTCCCGCATCAGGTAACAGCCGGGCTTGTCCGGAATATCCCGTATTTTTTGCTTTAGTTCTTCTGATAAATCCACGATTCTCTCCAATAATAAGTTAGTTTATCCGGCAGCTTGACAAACGGCAATTTATTAATCGATATGTATAACGAACAATCCAGTCAGTATGAAATATTTGATCTGCTGCTGGCCGTCTGCCGGGCGGCAATCGATACTAGCGCCCCTCTGCCTGAACAATTGCCGAAACTTTCACCAACCAGCTGGCAGCAATTACTGCAAACCAGTCAGCAACACCGCGTTACACCGTTGTTGCGCAGAGCTCTGCTGGATAATCGTTGCCACTTCCCGCAAGCGTTCGGTAGCGAGCTTGACCAGTTATGCCGGCGTAATACCGCGCGCTGCCTGTTCCTTTCGGAACAATTGAAGCGGATCGGCAAATTGCTGTCAGATGCCGGAATTTCCTTCACGCCTCTCAAAGGAACTGTTTTGTCCCAGATGCTTTACGGCGACCCGTGTATCAGGCAGGTGGATGATATTGACTTGCTGCTATCATCGGCAGACGTCCCGCGCGCTGAGCAGTTATTGCAAACGGCGGGATTTTCGCCAGTGCATCCCCCATTATCCCGTGACTTCCTGTTGCAACGCGGTTGGGATTGGCCTATGCAGGATCAGTCAGCGCAGTTTCATATCGATATTACCGCAACCTTGGGGCCGCATTATCTGCGTCTGCCGCGGGCATTGAACGAAGATCTGCTAGCATCTGCCCGGCCGCAAAATATTGGCGATGTGCTGTTGCCGGTGCTGCCTTCACTGGAGAATTGCCTGTTACTGGCAATTCATGGCTGGAAACACGGCTGGTCACGTCTATCCTGGGCCATTGATTTTGCGCTGGCGGCAAAAGCACTCGATTCAGAAAAGGATGCTTTACTTCGGCTGGCCGGCAGGTTCAATTGTCTTGAGATCGTAAAACAGGCGTATGGTGTAGCGGGAGCGTGGATGCCGGAGGAAAGCGACCCCCGCGACCTTGTGTCGCGGGTTAATCAGAAAATTGCTGTATCAGGTAGATGGCAATTGATCCGTGATTCCGTGAACATTTTACCGAACCCGGGGATTGGATTGCTGGCGGCGGGACGCGAGCGGCGGATTGATCGTATTATGATGCGGGTTGCGATGATTACCGGCCCCGGGTTCAGTGACTGGCGGTCGTTCCCGCTTCCGCGCAAGTTATGGTGGCTGTACTACCTGACAAGACCTTTCCGGTTGTGCATTGGGTCTATTTCGAAACGGGGTTTATGC
>PXDI01000067.1 GCA_003565095.1 PVC group bacterium
TGATCCACAACGATCTCGCCGCCGTTCCAACCGACAGTAAAAGCCGTCATGTCTTCTGTGATCGTAACGGAACCGGAACTGAAAAGCCTGATGGGTTGCGTTTCGCAACGAGTGCCGCCCCCCTGCGTATCCGTATGCAACGATATAAATGAAAGGGCCCCGGCCCGGCTTGCATCGGATCCCACCGTGATACTGCCGGACGAATAGTCAGAATTTGCCGTACCGTGCCGGCCCCGCGCATCCACAACCCCGATCGTTATTTGGCCGACATTCACGACCCTTACATTGTCCGCCGAACTCTGACTGCCGAGCGGGACCCGCCGGGTCCGGATTTCCGCTTCGCTCTCGCCAGTCACATCGGCGCCCGCGAAATCAAACACGAAGGTGTTGCGCGCTGTACTTGCGCTACGCGCACAATACAGGCTGTTCGTCCCGAACGACACGGTCGTCACGGCTGGATCGAGAGAGGAAAAGTCGAACGTCCATGGATCGCCCGAAGAGCCGTCCCCCGCACGATCCACGGTGAAAACCGTACCGGCGGAATTCGTCACCGCAATCGAGACCGGCACTTCGCCGTCAATCGACTGGCTGCCGTCAAGATAATACGTCTCGGCCCGTGCCAACCCGCTCCACAAACCGATCCCCGCCATCGCCGCAATCAACCCGAACAGATGCTTTTTCATGGTGCTCTCCTTAGTTGCCGACGTTGCTCTGTCAAAAACTCCGTCTTGCGCACAAAAATATCGCATTATTTGTAACTACTCAGGTAGCCCCACCATGGTGCTACCACTGGAACCAATCGTAGTCTACCCCCCCTCAAAACGCAAGCGCAAAAAATGTTTTTTTGTGCTGGACTCAGCTGGGGGCGCATGGCAGTTCTGCGGGGCATGTTCTGTGTAAATGACGGTTGGTATTTATTTTCGATTGTTTTTCTTTTTTGTCTGAGATGATGGGTCTGGGTCGGATGGATGTTTTAGCCTTGAGTTGCGGTGGAAGAACTCCGCCTTTGCCTGCTCGACGGACAGATGTATCCATCGGTCCATGAGCTTGCGGAAGCGCTTGTAGACAGCCACTCGCCGCTTGACCTCGTCGGCGCAGTCGATTCGCACGAAACGGCAAACAGGTTTGCCGCGATGGACATAGGCCAGCTTGTGGTAGGGCCCGTGGCGGCGTGGATGGTTCGCATCCATGCAGCGGCATCCGGCACGGCCACAGACTTGATGCTGCATCGAGACACTACCCGGATGCATGGGTCCCAGCTCCATCAGGTCCCGTTTCACCTTGTCGATTTCCTGTTGCAATTTGTCGGTAGGTTTTCTAGTGTTCATGTCGGATATGATATATAGCATATCCGATTTGTCAACCCCGAAATCGAGGTGGCCGATGATGACAGAAGAAGATGTGGCGCAATGGCTCTACGAGGCGGCATCGGAACTGCTGGAGGAGTCCGTTGGCATGGGAACCATGGAGAAGATCGTGGACCGTCTTAGCTTGGAGTGCCGCAGACAGGCTCTGGAGCGGCTGGTGCAGGATGCGGCCGGGCGGGAAGAGATGAGTTGTCCGCGTTGCCGTCAGGCGTTGAGGGTCGAGGAGCATCATCGTGCCCGCCGTGTCCGCAGCGCCTTTGGTCTGATACGGTTCGTCCGCAGCTATGGATTATGCCCGGCGTGCGAGTCGCGCTTTTATCCGGCAGATGTGGCGCTAGGGTTGCAAGAGCGCGCCCCGGCCTCGCCCCGTGTACAGGAAATTTGCGCTCTGACTGCCCTGCGCGCTCCGGCCGGACAGGCCCAGGAGGATGTGCGACGCATGGCCGGTATCGACCTGGACCCTTCGACCTTGCACCGCGAGGCGCGGCGACAGGGCGAACGGGCTTTGGCTTTGCGCGATGCAGATGTGAACCTCAGTCAAATGCCTGACGGGGTTTGCGAACTGGCCGCCCGTGCCATCCCGCCTGCGGCCCCGTTCACTCTGGTTGTTGAAATCGATGCATGGAACATCCGCGAACGTGACAACTGGGGAATGACCAAGCAAATGCGAGAATCCGGCGAGGACCCGGGCCGTTGGCATTGGGTGTACACAGCTACCGTCTTCCGGCTGGATCAGCGAGGCACAACGGCCTCGGGGCGGCCTGTCATTGCAGACCGCGGCTATGTGGCCACTCGCAAGGGGCTGGACGATTTCCGTCTGCAACTCTATACCGAAACGATACAACGCGGCTTGCTTCAGGCCGAGGAAGTCCTGATCCTGGCCGATGGCGCCGCCTGGATATGGAATATCGCCGAGGATCGGTTCAAGGGGGCCACTCAGCGAGTCGACATGTACCACGTGCGCGAACACCTCTGGAACCTTGCCAGCGAACTGTTCGGCACCGGCTCCGAGAAAGCCAGACAATGGGTCGAACCATATCTGAACTGGCTGAAACGAAGGAAGGACGGCGTTCTGGATGTCATCCAGGGACTGGAGGGGCTGCGCGATACCCTTCAGGAATTCAGCGACGCTCAACAAAAAGCCATCCAGCGGGAAATCGGCTATTTCAATGAACACAAAAACCGCATGGATTACAAAAAAGCCAAATCCCTTGGACAGCCCAGAGGCTCAGGCGCTATCGAATCTACCTGTAGCCAATACCAGCGAAGATTCAAACTCCCCGGCCAGTTCTGGAGCCTCGCCGGCGACGAGGCTTTCCTCGCCTTGGCTACCCTGCATCGCAACGACAGATGGACCCAGCTCTTCCCTCATGACGGATCGTAACCCATGTCCATTCTCTTGAATGCGCCATTGGAGCTGCTTCGCCCCTGCATCTTGCAGAAAACATGCCCCGCAGAACTGCCATGCGCCCGTTTGCAAACGCTGCGATGGCACTGGATTACGGGTTGACAATCCATGGGTTCGCTTCTATAGTTGATAGTATGGAGGTGTGAATGCGCTTGAATAGAGTTCGCTGTCGTTTTGCTGTCTGGCGGCTGTGGGTCGCGGGGATCTGTCTGTCGGGGTTTGCTGCCGCGGCTCGGGCGGGGCATGTGTGCGTGGACGCTGAATCCGCAACGCATGTTCAGGCTCCAATGCGTCGTGTTGATGCCGGGAATCCAGAGGAAGGGGTTACGCCGATCGAGGGGGCGTCGCGGAATACCTATCTTGAAATACCGGCGATTGCTGAGCCCAGTGAAGAAGACAAGCAGGCGCATGCGAAGTTCAAGATCACTCTAGAAGAGGGAGGCGACTACGTTCTGTGGATGCGCGTCTGGTGGGACGACGAATGCTCTAATTCATTTCGGGTCGGCATAAACGACCAGAGCCCTTTCATCCTCGGTCGCAACCGGGTGTTCCGGCGCTGGAACTGGGTTCGCTCGCCGCCGCGTACCCGCCAGCTCACGCTCGAGGCCGGAACGCACACGCTCAAGGTTCTCTACCGGGAAGACCGTGTACGGCTCGATCAGATCCTGCTTACAACCGATCCGCGCTTTGTTCCGGTCGACATTGAACCCCTGACCTCGCAGCCTTGACGCTATGATAGGGAAGCTGCCAGCATATGCGGGTCGGGCGGTGGTTTTCGGCGTGGTCGCAATTGCTGCATTGGCCCCTACGCAATACGGATTGGACGTGATGGGGCGTGCCACGGTTTCGCTGGTGGACCCTCTTGTCTGGATGGTATTTGCCTTGTGGCTGACGGGCGAGTGGTTCAACGCGGCGGGGACGTGTTCCGAAGACTGCGCGCCCCGGCAGGCGAAGAGCGCGTCCGTTATGAGCTGGCGGCGGACTTGGCCGCGTCCGCCGCTCGTTCACGTGTTGCTGGTGGCCGTTGGCGCGTTGTCCATTCAGCGCGCCGGCCATCGCTGGCTCGCGGCCAA
>PXDI01000131.1 GCA_003565095.1 PVC group bacterium
GTGATGTTCCGTCCCTGGATGACCATGCTTTGTGTCATGGTCAACACCGTAGTGGATCGCGCTGTTCGAGTCCAGCAAAAAATCCGAGATTTTTCTTTTGCTCTCGGAGGGTGGGAAGATTACGATTGTTTCAGTGGTAGCGACATTGTGTGGCGTGTGGCTACCTGAGTAGTTACTAAAACTTTTGAGAACCGCTCTATATCTTGAACGGGAGAGAACGATCTCCATGTCGTTCACGAATGCTTCTACAAGTGCCTCAATTACTATTGTGAATCATCAGTGGCATCCGGCTCCAGAGGCTGATACCAGTCCGGAGCCACAGCCAAGGCACGCAAACGCACATCGCGGAAATCGGTCAATTCACCCTGCTGCCATTTTCCATGGTCAAAAAAGCCGATTGAATATGCCTGGCCGGCGGCCTCTGGATCTTTGATAACCGGGACATTGCTGAATACGGTATGGTTGTTTACTGTGACATGCGCATGGCCGTTCCAGATTGAAAAAGTGAAAGTATTGTCGCGCGTCATTCCCAACTGGCGGCGCACATAATCCTGACCGTAAACCAGTGTACTAGTCTTGTCGTTGCCGTCAATGACCAGTCGCACACGGTCCTGGGTATCAAAATTCATCAACACAATCCCGGATCGATAGAGCGCCTTGGTGCGGCCGGTCATTTCAAAGTTTGCATCTAAATCACTTCGGGCAAAGATTTCCAGCATTTTGCGCTGTGTGGGCACAACCAGCGCCCCGTCATCCGCAACACGCCACTCCCCGCTGTGAACTTCCCACCCCGGCAGGCCCGGCTGCGGCAGAAAAGTGAACCACTCGCCGGAAGAGAATGCGTTGCGGATTTTTATCGTTTCAAGACGGTCACGCAAGGCGGCGGTCCTGACAGGATCGTCAGATGCCTCCGCCAACTGCTGCTCAAGCAATGGTATGGCGTTGGTAAGCTGGTAGTGCAGAAAAACTTGTCCGGCCAAAAGTGCGGAATCAGGAGGCAAATCAAGATTGGAAACGATGGCACGCGCCAGCACGGGCGGACGTAGGCGAAAGACCGTATAGGCATCGGTATGCAAATCGCCGCCCAATGCGTTCCATGCATCATAGACGGTTTCCCACTCGCCGTTCAGGGCGGCGACACAGACGAGATGCGTAAGAACACGTTGCCGCAAATCTCCGGTTACGCGCGGCTGGTTGCGGTAACCTTCGGCAAGCTGTCTGACCTTCGCCAGCACATCAGGATGCAAAAACAGCTCATGACCCTCAAATCTCTGTTCCTTGTAGATAGACTCCAGCACATCCAGGTAGACCGACGGAACATGTGTATCAAAGCGGCCTGAATGCAAAGCCGCCAGTCCCAATTCGTACATGGCCTCATGCGACCCACCCCAGCGCGGACGCAGCCCCCACAGCAACCAGTTATAAGATTGAGCGTAATCCATCTGCGCCGCAACCGCCTGATTAAACCAGTAAACCGTTCCTGTACGTGTGAAATTATCCCCCCACTTAATCCGGATCATTTCTGTAGCGGCTTCGGGAAAATCTGGACGCAAAGCGTGGGCCTGTTCAAACTGCTCGGCGGCATTACCGATATTCTGATGGTACCCCTGCCAGCCCTCCGGTGTAACGGTATATGCATAACCGGTGCCACGCGACGCCCAGCCCTCCTTGGCAAACAGTACCCCCCGGGCGATATGCAGGATCCATTCATCTGTGACGGACTGCTCTTGCATAATTTTCACGATACGGCGATGACGCTCCAAATCCGCCTCCACCTGAAATCGGCTACTTCGTAAATAATAATGCATGTAAAAACGCTGGCGGCCGTTTTTAAAATAAGGATCAGCCGCGGCGCGGGCCAGATGCTCAAGTGCTTGATCCAGCGCCTCCGCAGCTTGCCGGCGGTGATCCGCACCAAGCTGCCGGCCGGAGCGCCAACGCTCCCACCAGCCCAGATAAAGCACAAATCCCGGCCATTTACCGGATTTTCCCAGCGCCTCAAGATCCGGCAGTACATCCGCGGCCGCACGATACTGCATTGCACCGTTTAACGCTGAAGCATACAGCACAAGAAAAAGCTCATTGCCGCAACCGGCCTCAAGCAGCCGCGCCCCTTCGTCACGCAGATTTACCCGCCGGCTGCCGTCACTTTTTACCCCTGAGTAGATGTTGGCCCAATTAGTCACATATTGCGTAACCTCACTAAGCCAGACATCGTCCGGGGAAGTCTGTCGCAATATCTCATCACAGGTGGCGACAAACCATTTCTGCCACGCCTGATTATAATGTTGGGCGGTAGAGACCGCATCATCGGATGGTATTACAAACAAAGATCTGCGCCTGGGGGGTGCTAGCGGGGCGGATTCTTCAGCAGACAGTTCTTCTTCACCATTGGCTGTCTGCACCTGATTAGCGGAACTAAACTGTTGAACAGAAAAACACAACAGACCGGCTATTAAGAAACACGGCAGTCTCCAAAGCCAATACGGCAGAGAATGTTTCATAGATACACCCCACTGTAGCATCCGGCGTGAATTTGTTACCGCTTTGACGGAACTATCTGCTCCACGATTACAGTCGGCGCACGGTCACCCTGAAACCAGAACTGCCGGCCGGATACGATAACGTTGCGGCCGGCATATTCTTCAAACCGGTCCTGACGCCCCTCAAGGTGACAAAGGGTTTGCGAACGGTTCAGCTCATCACGGCCGATCAAGCGGTAGCGCGGCACAGCCCATACCATCCATTGCGGAGTTACGCGCAGCAGATAGCCGCGCATTTCAACAGCAACGCCCTGCTCTACAGATAGCAGCATCGGCCGCGCCGGCACCGCTACCGTTGTGCGCGGCTCAGGCGGAACTGGCGGAGTCTTGGGTTCCGGTGGTTCAGTCGGGGTTTGGGCAACTGGCGGTTCGGAAGGTTCAGGCGGCGCAGGCGGAGGAGCAATCAATACGGGCGGCGCGGGCGGATCGGGTGTAGTGGTTACAGGCACGTCGGGTTCAGGCTCCGGCTTAGGCTCAGGTTCGGGCTCCGGTACAGCAACCGGCTCAACATAGTCGGCGCTGATCCACAGCCGCGCTTCCGGCGGCGGGGCAATCTGCAGCCATTCACCAAGCTTTTCACGCACTGTAACCTTTGTTCCGCGCCCAATCTGTCCGAGCGGGCGGTAATTTATCCCGGGGCCCCCGCGCATGTTAAGCCGCGAAACAGTAACCACACCGTCGCTGATCAATTCACCGTAAACCCATACCGACGCGTGCTCAGGGGCGGAAACCTCAACCCAACCATCATGACGGGAATGGGTGGTGAGTTCATCGCCGCTGTCAACCTGGGCAACAACTTCTGAATTCAGATCCGGCATGGCGCGCAGATTAACCCGGTCGGCCGTCACACGGACAGTCTCCGCCTGCGCGGTGACAACACCCAGCGCAACAACAGCGGACAACAAAACCCGTGCAAAATAAGCCTGCATGGATATATATACCTTTCCCCGGCGCAAGATCCGGACGCCGTTTATTCTTCGGCTTTGGTCTTCGGCAGACCCAAACCGCGACTGCCTTCTTTCCATTTACCGCGCGCCTTCAAAATCTCTACACGCTCAAAACGCTTCAAAACATTGCGCTTTGCGGCAATCTGGCTGGCGGACTTCAAACTGCGATGCTGACTCATATCTCACTCTCCATCCCGTCCCGCCGTACACGGCCGGACAATTCATTAATAACTTTTCCTGCAATGAACCCGTGATATTCCCGTTTTTTTTCGCCAATGTCAATCATCTTTGCCGGCTTGGATCGAACTGGGGCGCATCTGCGATTTGGTGCACGTTTTAGAACAGTTCTCAATGATA
>PXDI01000204.1 GCA_003565095.1 PVC group bacterium
AACGGATACGGCCGTTTTCCATGATAACCCCGGCATCCCGGTCCAGCCAGGCGTCGCGATACACCGGAAGCTCATATTCGACAACCAGCTCTTCGAATGTTTTTTCAGCTACAGACGGCTCAAAAATCCACATGGTGCGGTGTTCGCAATCCATCGCCACGGTCCCCTGGCCGCGGTTGCCATACTCTTCACGCGGCTGCCACTTCCAGGCTTCCGGTTCTTGATAGTGCAGCCAGATCCGGTGGTAGAAATTGCGCGCCAGCCCGCCGATCACCGCCTTGTTGCCGGTATCAGTCCATCCCAGGCCCCCGGCAGAAAGTCCGCCCAAATGACGGTCGGGCGAAACAACTGCCACCGAGCGCCCCATCTGCCGCACCTGCACCGCGGCAATGAGCGCGGCGGAGGTTCCGCCATATACCACCACATCATACTCAGAAGGTGTAACTGCTGCACGGCCGACATTCATAATCAGTCCTCCCGTCACTATTATGCTGAACAATTTCACAAATCTCATGGCATTCTCTTTCTGCTGCGGAGAACACTTCAATTCAGCCATTCTCTGTTATGCCCGCGCCAGTGCATTGGCCGAAACAAACAGATTGCGGCGGCGGAAGGATACTGGACTCTCGGCCAGCAAAACCGCCTTAAGACTTTCCATCCCACCGGCAAACCAGGGACGGTGTAGAAAACATTGAGGATCTTCCGTCCACGCCGGGACCGGCAGCCCCGCCTCGCGGCATAGAGACTCGGCTACCGCAGCAAGATAGGCATTGTAATCAGCGCGCGCTCCGGTAGCCAGCCAAAGCGGAGGGTCCCGAACTAAAGCCGTTTTTTCTTCGGAACTTTGGCAGCGTAATCTAAAATCATCCAGCAAGTCACCAAGCCGCCACAATGAAGGTTCTACTCCTTGCTGCAACTCTTCATTCCACAGCCTGCTTAGATCCTGTATTGAAAAGAATGTCTGCACAAAAGCCCCTTTACGGTTGTTGACAAAGCTCCTCAATCGCAAATCTTGTTTTCGCCTGCACCTGACTACGCGGGTAGTATTTCTTAACTATTTCCAGCACATCTTCCGCTTTGTTCAAACCCAGATCTTTCATAAGAAAACGAATATCTTTTATATCTGTTTCGTCCTTACCGATGCGCATGCTCATGCACTTCATGGCCAGCAGATATTCAGGAACCGCCGTAAACACTTTGAGATTGGGCAGATCCAGCAGCGGTTGTATTTCACCTTTGTCGCTGACAAAGCCTTTTACGGCGTCATTCAACCAGCCCGGCGGAGCATTGCAATCCTTGACAACCTTTTCGGCCGCCTCGTAGATGACTTGTTTCGGCGCAAACACCGCATCAACATCTTTGGTGCTGACCCTCGCATGATGCGCCATAACCATAGCTGCACCACCGAATACGACAATCTCGCCCACGACCGCCTGTTCCGCCAGAAGATCTGACAAACGCATCAGATAGCGCTCTATATCGCTTCTTTTCATGACACAAAGCATAACACTTCACACCAAAAGAACAAGCGATTAGGTCGCAAATCTTCGGATCATGCCGGCGATATTGTAGACCCGAAGCATTATCGAACCCGGGAAACCGGCACCATTGAGTGAATCCGCCAGCCGCAGAGAGCCGGCCTTCAACAGAGCGTCTTTGTAGGCCGGGGCTTGCCAACCATGTCGAATGACGTGGCTGGCTCCGGCGCTTCTTCGCTAATGATTGTGGTTGTAGACCACAAATCATAAATATTACTTGTCTTACTTTTTCAATCCTGTTACTCAAGACGCCATTGATAAATTATCGAGAAGGAAAGCTTCATGAAAAAATCTGTGCGGCAGCCGAACATTATTCTGATCGTGATGGATGACATGGGCTATGGCGATACCGAATGCTATGGTCACTCCGCCATGCGCACCCCATGCATGAAACAGATTGCCGATGAAGGCATCCGCTTCACGCACATGTACACCGCCCCGACCTGCAGCCCGGCGCGCGCACAGATTCTTACCGGCTGTTATGCCCAGCGGGTCGGAATCCCACGGGTGCTTTTCCCTGATGATATAATCGGCCTGCGGCCTGAATTTCCGACCATTGCAACCTGCTTGCGCGAGGCAGGCTATGCCACCTTCATGGCCGGAAAATGGCATCTCGGATCACAGCCGGAGCATTTTCCCACCCGGCATGGGTTCGACCACTATTACGGCTTGCTTTACAGCAACGATATGACCCCGCTGCACCTTTACCGCGACGAAACCGTTGAAGAGGCAACCGTCAATCAGGCGGCCTTGACCCGGCGCTACAGCGAAGAAACGATCGCCTTCATTGAACAGCACCACGACCGGCCGTTCTTTTGCTATCTGGCGCATACCATGCCGCATGTGCCACTGGCCGTGGAGGATGAATTCCGCGGACGCTCGGAATGCGGATTATACGGGGACACCATTGAATGCATGGATCATTATATCGGACAGATCATGCAAACACTGGAAGCCAATGGCATTGCGGATGACACACTGATCTGCGTGACCAGTGATAACGGCCCCTGGTACGAAGGGCGCGTCAGCGGCATTCGCGGACGCAAGTTTGATGTTTACGAAGGCGGCATCCGCGTCCCGTTTGCCGCCCGCTGGCCGAACGGAATCCCCGCCGGCAGCAACTGCACCGAAACCGCTCACCTGATGGATCTGCTGCCGACATTCATGCAGCTCGCAGGTGCTCAGCCGCCAGAAAAAATCGACGGACTTTCGATTGCTGAACTGATGCAGGGACAAGGCAATACCCCGCATGACTGTCTCTATCTCTATCGCGGCAACGATCTGGACGCGGTCATCCGCGGGCAATGGAAACTGCACCTGAAATGCCAGCGCGGGGAATATATGAATTCAAATGAATACCCCAAACTGCACGATCTGCGCGCCGATCCCGACGAAAGCTACTGCCTTGCATCGCGCTATCCGGAAGTGGTGCAGGAACTGACGGAATGCATCAAAGCCTTTGACCAACAAATGCAACCCTATTATGTTCACGACCCGCAATCATGATCTAGCCTGATCTATTCATCAGCTTTTCGGCCGTTGTTGCCCACGGTTACGGACAGATATGAACAAGGACCCCCGCGAATTTATGTCGCGGGCCAGGCTCCGCATATTGAGCCCATATGGCGGTGCAGCGCGACAACATCCGGTGAATGCGGATCAGGAGCGACCGGCTGCCCGTCAACAACAGGAAAGAAACGGAATGCGCTGTCTTGCGCCCATTCGAGTTTCAAGGCATGCCTGCCATCGCGGACCACCGCACGATAAAATGCCGGTGTCTGCAATAACCACTCTAGGTCATAACCAGCCGCCGCTAACGCGGCCGCATCCAGTGCGGCACTTGTGGCAATGCTTTCCGCAAGATCGTGAAAGAAATCAAGATCCTGTGAGTGGCGGCAGGAGCCCTAATTAACCTTCAGCCATGCCAGCCGCTGCGGTGTACGTTTTTTCAAATTGCCAGAAGGAAGCCGGTGCGAGGACACGGATGCCGTTCGTTGTTTTCAGGTCCAACAGGTCCTTATCGCCAGTAATGATGCATGCGCACCGGCCTGCAATTGCCGTTGCGATGACAGCATCGTCATCGGGATCGCGACAAACAGCTTTGGCCAGTGGCAAAATGGGCACGCTCCCGGCCCGGGACTTGACCAACCGCACTACAGCATTCGCTTCGCGCACCGTGAAATTGAACTTGCCGGTAAGCTTGTCCTTTAATTCATCAAGTATGAACTTCGAAAGCACAACTGTATGATTGAGCATGCAGTGCTCAAGAATCTCGGTGATTTTGGGCTTACGGGCGC
>PXDI01000235.1 GCA_003565095.1 PVC group bacterium
AGGCCGCAGGTGCATTCCAGGCAGACCTTGCCGTCCTTGTCCCGGCACACACCGCCGTCCTGGCCGCGTTCGACCAGCGTGTTTTCGGTCTCCAGAAAATCCGCAGGGAAACCGTCCTGAGCGAAATAGGGAAAATCCTCGCCCTCCTGCAGACGCAGCCCGGCGGCATCGACCCCAGTACGGGTCTTCAATACAGCGAGAACGCGCGGGATGGACTCCTGCATGTCGCCCGGCTCGTTGAGAATCTGCAAGATCTCCCGTCCCATCTCGCGATAGGTTTCCGCCTGTTTGCGCTCGGTGATGTCCTTATCGCTGCCCCGGTAGCCTCTGAGCGAGCCGTCAGCTTCCAGAATGGGGTTTGCATTAGTCCTAACCCATACGACGCCACCATCCTTGGCTTCGATGGCATTGTCCATATCCACAAATGCTTCCTTGTGCTGCATTGCTGCAAAGACCTCTTCCTTGAAGGCCTCACGCCCTTCTTCGGGGTGCAGGTCATAGAAATGCAGCTTGCCGACGATTTTTTCCTGCCGGTAGCCGAGGATATCTTCCATCGCGGGGCTGATATACGTGTAGAGTCCGGCGGTGTCGATCGCCCACGCGATGGTGCGGCTCTCCGCGGCAAGCCGTTCGTAAAGTTCATTGCTCTCCCGCAGCGCCTCTTCCGCCCGCTTGCGCTTAGTGATGTCGCTCAGTGCCAAGCGGCAGACCGGTGTGCCGTCTTCGGCTTGCGCGGCGGTTGCCGTTAGATACGCCCAGATGAATGTGCCGTCCGGTTTGACCAGCCGCAGGTCGCATTCCTGGGGTTCGCCCGCTTCAAAGAGCTGTTTCCAATGGAGGTAGTAGATATCCTGGTCTTCCTTGAGGATAAAGCGGGAGATCGGCTGCTTGACCAATGCGCCGCGAGCCGTGCCGAGCAGGGTGGCGGCGGGGAGGTTGGCCCTGAGGATCAGTCCCTTTTCGGACAGGGTGCAGTAGCCCACCGGAGCCAGGTTATATAAATCGAAATAGCGCTCTCGCCCGGCTTCGATCTCGGCCTGGACCGTGCGCAACTCCTCGTTCTGCATCTCCAGTTCGATCTGGTGTACCTGTAGCTCGTGGACCAGCCGCTGGTTTTCTGCATGGTCGAGCGCCGACATAGAGGCTGACTCCATGTTCCGGGCCTGCGCCTCGGCCCGGCGGCGGAGCCCCGTGGCGTCTCCGGTTTCCGTATTTTTTGGGGTCATCTCATCTCTCCTGTCTCCTGTGACACCCGCATCCTAACCGCGAATGGACACGAGTGCACGCCAATTCTGCAACCACGAACACGCCAATTCATTATGAACCGCTATATGTTGTGGCTATGCTTTTCTACGCACAAAATATACAGCTCTCTTTATACTCAGGAGGCTCTTGCAAAACCCCTGTCGTGAACGGACGCAAAGGATTGCGTCCCTCCAAAATACCGTTTAAATCCGGACTGGAGGGCGGCAATCCTTTGCCGCCGCTGAGGTTTTGCAAGAGCCTCATGTCATCTCCTTGGTATCTATTTCTCCCATTCACAGATAAAGCCGGTCGGCATCCAGAAGTCATGGCCTTCGGCGGCGACATCGACCCACTCGCCGCCGTCGTAGGTTGCCAGATAATGTTCCTCACCGCCATAGTTATTGGGCTGGCCGTCCATCCAGTTTGTGTATTCCCATGGTGAACCGTTGACCCATACCCAGACGTTCTCCTCGGCTTCATCCGTGCCGCCCAGAAAAAGGTAGCGCCCGTCAGCCAGACGCGAAATAAACTCCTGCTCGGCGGCGGTTTCTATACAAGCCAGATAGCCGCCCATGGCTTCGCAGGCGGCCTTGGCGCTGTGCCAACTGAATTCATCAGGCTCAAACACCATGTACCAGCGGCCGTTGAATTCAACCGCTTCCGCCGGGCGGCCGGTCTGGGCAGCCTGTTCGGCAAAGGGCACAACAGCATTTCCGGTTTCCTCCGCTGGTGTAACTTCCGGTTCTCCGGCGCGTACTCCAAGCAGCAGCACCGTCGCAAGGCCGCAGGCGAGGACTGATTTGTGCAGCACGGGGCGGCAGGATAAGTTGCTTGATTTCATGGAATTACAAACGCATTGCATTTTAATTGCCTTTTGTTGGCTGATGGTCTAATTTCTGCTTTTTCTGATGGTTTATAGTTGATGGTGTATTGTTCGTGGACAATATGCAAGCAGTTTTGTGATTAGTTGTATAAAACAATTAGCAAGCCAGGAGGGACGGAACGTGAGAAAACAGATTATCGGAGCGACGCTGGGAATGGGATTGATTGCGGCGGCTGGAATCAGCACCTGCCGTGCGGCGGCTGAGAAGCCCGAGGGTTGGGAGAATAATTCAGGAGTATTACGCGGACCGGCGGTCAACGGGCTTTATGCGTCGGGCAAGGCCATGACGGAATGGAAGGAATCAGAGAAAAAGAATGTATTATGGAAGGTTGAACTTGGCGGTCAGGGCTGGTCGAGTCCGGTGGTGTGGGGCGACAAGGTCATTGTGACAATCGCGGACGAGGAGACCCGGACGGTGCTTTGCTATGATGCGGCTACGGGCAAACAACTCTGGAAGACCGCGGTGCCGAAGATTGAAGGCACTACCGATGACTATCAACTGGACACAATGGATGCGCGCTGGGATGTGATTATGCATGCAGCGGCGACAGCGGCTACTGATGGAAAGCTGGTTTTTGCCGCATTTTCCAACGGCCAGCTTGCGGCGTTGAAGCTGGAAGACGGGGCGCATGTCTGGAGCGTTGCGCTGGGTGACACAAGCATGAACAGCTACGGCTTGTCGAACTCACCGCTGATCTATAAGGATAAGGTAATCATGGTTTTTGAGGGTGATCCGGCTTTTGTGGCGGCGTATAACCGTGAAACCGGCAAGGAAGTATGGAAAACCCGGCGCACCGGCGGCTCCTCGTGGGCTTCGCCGGTACTGGCAAAGAACAAAGCGGGTCAGACGCTGGTGATTCTTTCGGCCGATCCTGAATTGACGGCGTGGAATGCGGATGACGGGAAGGTGGTCTGGAGCACCAAGGCGCTGGAAGGCAATCCGGAATATTGCATCGGGCCGTCGGCTACCGTGGTGGGCGGGGTGGTTGCGATCAACGCTGATAACTGCGGTATTTTCGGTGTAAACCTGGAAGACGGCGAGAAACTCTGGAGCATAACCGAACTGGATGACGGCAGCGGATTTTCGGATGGTGCCAGCATGACTACCGATGGCAAACTGCTTTACCAGTTTTTCGAGTATTCGCTGACAGTGATTGATCCGGTCAAGGGTGAGGTTGTTGTGCAGAAAGAGCTTGATGAAATGGCCTGCTACGGCTCACCGATTGTGGTGGACGGAAAGCTGTATATTCCGTGCGGCAACGAGTTTATGGTGGTCAGCACCGGAACGGAACCGGCGGTGGTCGGTCAAGGATCTTTGAATGAAGCAACTGACTCTACTCCGGCGTTTGCCAATGGCCGCATTTTTATCCGTACGGATGAACATCTGTACGCGGTTGGCAAATAGGCGATGAGTCTGCGGCTGGTTAAACGCTTTCTGACAGAGCCCGACAGGACTATAGGGGGGACTATAGGGGGGACTATAGGGGTCACGTCCCGATTTTCGACAAATTAGAGTTTGCCTTGCCTAAAGTTTACTAGTACTCTTATTGAATTATGTCCAGACCTTTGCGAATAGATGTTAAGAACGGGTGGTACCATATATGCTCCCGTGGAATAGAGCAGCGGCGGATATTTTTGACGCCGGTGTACTACCGCCATTTTATTGAACTGCTTGAGCGATTACAAAGACGGATGCAGAAGGA
>PXDI01000075.1 GCA_003565095.1 PVC group bacterium
GGTAGCCGGCACAGCCATACGGTAGAACACCGCCCCGTCCGGCGCATGGAACGCCTCGAGTTTCCCGCCGGATTCTTCGATTAAAGATCCGATAACCGATTCGATCGCTCCGATTGAGTCGGTTTTGGGCACCGATTCCGGAATTGAGCTGATGTCGGTAATTCCACTGCGGATGGCGATAACAAGACCAAAGCGGTTGCCGACATCAAAGACGGGATGGTTTGAAGGTTTGCCGATGGCGACATGCAGGGTGCCGGCAGTCGGGGCGGATTCCGCGGCCAGCAGGCCCAGATTGGTAATGACCTGTTCAACCTGAATGCCTGAAAGCGCGCATTCTGGGTAATATGACATCTCGGTATCAGCCTTTACTTCCCATGATTCCGGTAGAGATGTTTTGAGATTGTCAATCGCAGAATTAATGTGGGCGGCCAAATCAGCCTTATCGGTTGTCATATCCAGACCGTCCGTAAGACGCTGCAGCTGGGCTGCCATGGATATGCCGTGTTCAGCGGACCTGATAATTGAGCGTACCGCGTCATGATGCTCCGTTGATTCCGGGTCGAGGCGCTCGATTACACCCGCCTTTCCCGACATGATGCAGAGCAGATTGGTGAAATCATGCGCAAAACCTTTAGCAAGCTGGCCAATCAGTTGCAGGCGGGCGCGTTGCCGTTGCAGACGACGCTGAGCATTCATCTGGGTTACATCGCTGACAATTATAAGCACCATACTGTCGGCAGTCTGCGAGCGCAGGCGCAAAGTGCGTAAAGAGGAGCCGGCTCCGATATCCAGTTCAATTTCCTGCGGGGTATCGGGCGTAAGCAATAGATTGATTTCGTTATCAGAAAGTTCCGGGAAGACCGATTCAAGCTTCATGCCAATGGAGAGTTTGCGCAGGGCAATCGTGCCGGCGGCGGGATTTGCCCCGGCTATGCGTCGCTTGCGGTCGACGACGACGAGACCATCCTGGATGTAATCCATCGTGTTAACCAGGCTGCTGATTGTGCGCCGGCTCTCGGCTTCGGCGGAAAACTGGATAGCCCACAGGCCGAAGGCTCCGGCTATAAACATAAAGCCCATTGTGAGCGACCAGATTTGCAGGGCGACCACCGAGTATTCAAGGCCGGGAAGAGATTCCAATGAGCGCAGGATATGCACTACGGCGATTGCCGCGATGCAGAAAAGGATTATAAGCAGAACCGCGTAACTCCAGACCTCTTTGCGGAACAGGCGCATTATTCCAGCCGTGAGGCTTCGCGCTCACTGATCTGTGCTTCAACCGCGGCTTCCATTTCTTCCATCTTGCGCTGGAATTCGTATTGCTCTGAACGGGTTCTAAGCATATGACGCCGCGTAAGTGCTGTATCTTGCGGAAGTCCGTCGCGATGTTGGATGTGTTCAGGTGTAGCGATACTCAAGGTTACAAAAATAATGGTTTCTTCTTGTTGCCTTCTGCTGCTGGTATGCGAGAAAAACCATTTGCCCAGAATGGGAATACTGCCCAGCAATGGAATGCTTTTGCTTTCCTCGCGCTCCTCCGTATTAGTCAGTCCTCCAATGGCAACGGTTTCGTTGTTACGCAAGCCGAATGAAGTCTTGATGGTTTTTGTCCTGAGTATGGGGTATGTCTGTCCATCCGGTGCGGTTTCGTCGCCATCAAAAGATGTCAGCTCCGGTTCTATTCTGACCGTGATATTGCTCATCGTGTTTACTGTGGGTACAACTGTCAGTTTTACGCCGATATCTACTGGAGCACCGGGGTTATATGTGGTTCTGATGGCCCCATCGACAGTTGTGACCTGTGACTCAAAAGGCCGCCGCCGCTGTCCAATGTGAATTATGGCCTCTTCCTCGTTAGCCACTATAATCTTCGGGTTAGAAACAACCGAGACGCCTCTGGCTTGTTCAAGGGCACTCATGACCAGCCGGAAGTCGCTCGCGCTTAATACCGCCCCGCGAGCTTCCGTTGCAGTCCGGGAGAAGTCCCTTGTAACATCACTTTCAATTCTGCGTCCGGTTGAACGAGTATCGGTAATATCCCGTACGGGCTCTGTTACAGTAGAGCGGTCTGATGTTACATAATCACGTGCAAACAGATTGTATCCTTCAGTATAGTTTTCATCCCTTGACTGATCCTGAAACTGGTTGAATGAGTCGGTTCTGCCCCTGTCCCATGTTTTGCTTTCATCATAGCTCCACGGGTTTAGCGCCACACCTACTTCGAAGCCCTCCAGCATCTGCCAGTTCAGCCCGAAGTCCCTCCCTGATCCGTCAACAATCTCAATAAACTTTGTTTCGATGAATACCTGCTGCTGCATAATATCTATTTGCGGAACGATTTGCTTGATTTGCTCGAGATTTGCCACGGTTGTCCGAATTATCATTGCATTGCGTGAGGGGAATGATGAAATGGTGCCCCCAGATGTCAGCATATTGCGCACAACCGGTTCAACCATGCTCACCGTTGCATAGTTGAGAAAAACCGTTTCAACAATCATTGGCTCTGGAGCTCCGGGTTGTCTTTGAAGAATGCTGTATACGCCCGACCCCGGAATTTTCTCGACGAGTTGCAGGTTATGCATATCAAGAATCGAGTCCATCGCCGGTTTCCAGCCGACATCGGTCAGGTTCACTGTCACACGTCCGACGAGCTGGGTTGGTGTGGCGATGATGTTGGCACCGGATATGCGGGTGAACATTCTGACAACATCAACCATTTCAACATCATCCAGCGTTATGCTGATGGTCTCGCTGTAATAACGTGTTTCCGGTTCGGGGATCACAATTTCATCTTCCACCATCTCGACAAATTCCGCCGTCCCGTTAATTTCCTCAGCCGGCGGCAGCTCGGTTGCGCTTGCGGGGGCGGTGGGTTCTTCGGCTGGCGTATCCGGTGGCGGCTGCGTATCCGCCGGCAGTGGGGCCGGTGCCTCTGCCGTTTCTGACGCGGATGCCTCGGCCACAGCTTCAGGTGTCGGTTCCGCAGGCTCTTGCGGCTCCATTGCCGGATCCTGCGCTATCACCAGCGCCGTGCCGATCATCGTAAAGCCGGCAGCCAGAGCCAGTAAGGGGTAAAGGATTGTTTTTCTCATTATGCTTGCTCCTTTTTTCTTTATTGAAATTAATCACGGGTTACTGTGGCTGACGCCGACGTGCCAACACTGTCGAAAACTGTAATAGTGTCATCACCAGCTTGAGCAGATGACAGCGAGTTGAAGTTATAAGTACTTCCGGCCATTGATCCGTGATCCTGCCGTGCGTTGCTCCAACTATAAGGCGGTATTCCTCCCGTTGCCTCAAAGACAACGCTGTCAGGTCCGGTATTTGTTTTTATATTCAAAGATGAAGGAATAATTACCAGCGCTTCAGCTTCCGCCCTTGCCACAGGCACAACGGCTATATAGCCATGTTTGTCGGTCACAGTTATACTGTTTGCCGCGACTTCCAGTGGGCTGTATTTTGCCCGTTGGCTACTTATCTCTCGTATGGTTCCACGACTACTGTCTCTGACACTCCATCTGTAAGGTTGAGTCCCCCCACGGGCTGTTAGGTCAAATTCCTGAATGGTACATCCAACAGTAATTGATGACGGTGTGACTTTTATAAGTGATGCGGTAATATTAATGTCTTCAGGGGTGTAAGGATTGTTCTCGGCGTACTCGTCGAGGCCCGCAATGTTGGTATTGGCATCATCCTCGCATCCCCAGAAGAGGCCGAGGCACACCGCTGCGGCCAATGACACATTCAGAATTATTTTAAACAGCCTGTTTTTTTTCTTGCTCATTTTCTTCTCCTGATTGCGTTTGTCTATTTTATTGAGCCGGCCGGGCA
>PXDI01000140.1 GCA_003565095.1 PVC group bacterium
CTTGACTGGAATAACGGTAACCGCACCATTCTGACCGATGCGCGCCTTTCAGGACTGCTGGTCGGACAAACTTTGCATACGGCGGCGCACGAAATTTACCGTGCGCTGATTGAGGCCACCGCTTTCGGCGCCCTCACTATTATCAAACGCATTGAGGAATACGGTGTACCGGTGCAGAAAATCATCAACTGTGGCGGACTGGCGGTAAAAAATCCTTTGCTGATGCAGATTTACGCGGATGTAACCAACCGGCCGATGTACATTTCGGCCGGCGACCAGACCTGTGCACTGGGGGCGGCTTTGTTCGGCGCAGTAGCGGCCGGGCCTGATGCCGGCGGCTTTGCGGATGTGAATGCCGCGCAGGAAAAACTGTGCCGGGTGCGTGAAACTGTTTACCGGCCGGATCCCGCCAATCATGCGGTTTATGAAAAACTCTATGGACTGTATCGCTGTCTGCATGACGCATTCGGCAAAACCGGCTGGAGCGGATCGCTGGAACACGTGATGAAGGAATTAATCGCGCTGCGCGAGGAACAGAGATAGCAAATGGACAAACTACGCAAATCGGTATATGAAGCGAACATGGTGCTGGTGCGTGAGCGGCTGGTAACATTGACATGGGGAAATGTCAGTGGGATTGACCGCACCACGGGAACTGTAGTCATTAAGCCCAGCGGGGTTCCATACGAAGAACTGGCACCAGAACATATGGTGGCCGTGGAGCTTGACGGCCGACGCATTGACGGCGGCCTGAAACCGTCATCAGACACCCCGACACACGTTGCGCTGTATAAGGCCTTTCCGGAAATCGGCGGCATCTGTCACACACACAGTCCATATGCGACCGCTTTCGCACAGGCCTGCCGCGAAATCCCTTGTTTCGGGACCACGCATGCGGACCATTTCCGCGGCGCGGTACCGCTGGCGCGCGGTCTTACCCCGGACGAGGTTCAGGAAGCCTATGAAGCCAACACCGGCAAAGTCATTATCGAACGCTTCGGCAAACTAAACCCGTCCGAGGTGCCCGGTGTGCTGTGCGCGCATCACGGACCTTTCACATGGGGCAGAACCCCCGCGCAAGCCGTTGAAAACAGCATTGCATTGGAAGTGATTGCCCAAATGGCCTTACAGACCGTCAACCTTGAGCCGCACAGTGTCCCGGTTCCGCAGCATATTCAGGACGCACACTTCCTGCGCAAGCACGGCCCGGAGGCAACCTACGGGCAGGGGTTAGAGTAATTCTTAGGGGGTTGTCTTGATACCGCTCGCTGACCTTGGGTCGGCGAGCGGAAAGATTGAAGAATAAGGAAAGAAAACAACAACCAATGAGCCCGTTTTGAGCAAGAATAGTTACAATCAGCTTACTTTGCTATATTCGGGCTCAAATCTGTTCTTTTTCACTTTATCCTAAACCAAATTATTCCGTCCGCCGACCCAAGGTCGGCGGACGGGCAAATGACTGGTCTATTGCAAAAAACTTTTTAGAACGGCTCTAATACGCCAAAGCGCCGCTTGCCCGCATCTGCCGGAGCTGGTAGTAAAACTCGTACATGATGCTTTCCAGTCCGGGGTAGTCCGACTTCTTTACAAACGGCGCAAGATACGGTTTCGTGAATATCTCCAGCGGCAGATAACTGATACTTTCCTGCATACCCATACGACCGATAGTCTCAATCCCGACAGTCAAGTCCATCGGATAAAGATCGATCTCCTCTTTCATCAGCGCCATGAAACCGGAAGCGGTATCATAATAAAGCTGCGTATTCATCTTATCCGCCGGAAAAGTATCACAATAGGTATATCCCTTGTTTAATCCGATCCGGTAGCCGTCATTGATGACCTGCTCAATGGACTCAAAACGCAGCAACCCCATCCGGCTGGTTTTGACAAAGAAATGATAGCGGCTGATCCAGAGATAATCATGCGGTAGACTGTCTGCCGCGGCATCGCGCTGTCCATCAGTATAATACAGCACATTCTCGCGGGCCGGATTATAAGAAACCGACAGCACCGCATCCGCCTGTCCGCGCTCAGCCATCAGCCACGCCCGCGCCCAGGGATAAATGCGCACTTCATATGGAATGCGCAAGGTGGTCATTATGCGGTCAATCACTTCAATATTAGAACCTTTCACCGTGCCGTTCTGCACATATTCAAAAGGTCTCCATTCTTCGGCAACAAAAATTAATGACCGTTCAGATCTTTGCGGACGGAAAGGATCGATATGCGCCGCGGTTATCCGGTCAATCTCACCGCTCACACGCATTTTCTTTACCACATCATAGAAGCGCCGCATCATTTTTTCTGATTCCGGGTAATCCGACAATCTGGCAAAGCCGAGCAGATACGGCTTCATAAAGAGCGGTTTCGGCAGCCAGGTGATGTCGTCCTGCAGCCCCTCACGCTGCAGCATTGCCCAGCCGCTGGTACGGTCGGCAGGAAACAAGTCTGCCTCACCGCTCAATAAAGTTTGAAATCCGGCCTGAGGTGTCTGCCTGATAATGGTGTTAAGACCGGCGCGCATGAAAGCGGCATCATACGAATACTGGTCGTTGACAGCGACGCGCAACCGGTCCCGCTTAAGCTGCTCGTATGACTCGAAGCGTAAGATATCGGCATGGCGACGGTTGATAAAAAAGACGTATTCGGTCAGCCACATAAAATCCGGCGGTACCTCGCCGCTGCGCCAAAAGGCCGCCTGCTCAGCAGTAAAATGCAGATAAGGGCGGCGGTCATCCTGAAAGGAAACGGACATCACAGCATCCGCCGCACCATTGACGATCATCAGCCAGGCACGCGGCCAGGGATAAAAGCGGATCTCATACGGAATTTCCAGCTCGCTGAAAACCCGTTCGATAATTTCCACATTAATTCCGGCGGGACGGCCGTCAGCGTCAAGATATTCAAAGGGCGGTAACTCCTCCCCCACGATCAGAAAAGGACGTGACGGTTCTGTCGCGGAACCGGACAAAGCCGTCATCAGCAGTGTGCAGCATATAATGATATTTCGCATGACAACCTGAAAACAATTTGTTTTGCTTGCAGATACGATACCCTACCCACGCCCTTATGCCAAAACAAAAATAAGTCTTAATGGTTGAAAAGCGGGAAGTAAAATGGCATTATACTAATGAGGTGAAGAAGATGAAGATGCTGCAAACACAGGTAGAACAGATTGTATTGTCTAATATGGGATTCGTGGTGCTGCTGAGGGGGGCGGATGACGAGCGCACCCTGCCGATTTTTATCGGGGCGGCTGAGGCGCAGGCCATCGCGCTTGAGGTTAACAACGTAAAGGTGCCGCGCCCGCTGACCCACGACCTGCTCAAAAACATTATGGACTGCATGGAATGCCGGCTGCAACGGGTGGATATCACAAAGCTGGAAGAGGGCACTTTCTATGCCGATCTGGTGGTACATCATGATAATGTGGATTTTCAGATAGATACGCGCCCAAGCGACGCGATTGCGCTGGCGTTGCGCTTTGGATGCCCGATCATGGTGGCGCCGGAGGTTATGGAGGAGGCGGGACAGATTATCAAGACTCCGTCAGACAATAGTGCAGTGGATCATTCAAAGCCGCAGGCAACCGCCACCGACCAGCGGCTGCACCATATTGAAATACTGCAGCAATCACTGGATAGTGCCGTAAAAGAAGAACGCTACGAGGACGCTGCACGTTTGCGGGATAAAATCGAGCACCTGAAAGACACCCACCGGCATAACTAGGCGGTTTATAGTATTGCTCAAAAGTTTTGTCGCAATGAAACAGCCATAACCACGTCCGCTGACCTTGGTCGGCGGACGTAAAAATTCAAATAAAG